>JASUTA010000073.1 GCA_030445805.1 Clostridiales bacterium | reverse complement strand
AAAGTCTTTTATGCCATCTTAATAATACTGCCCCTGGCCATCGTATTCACTGCACTGTTCATCGGACGCTATCCACTGTCAATCGGGAAAGTCCTTTCCATTTTGGCCATGCGATCTTCCGATTCTATTACAGACATCGAAAATGCGGTGGTTTGGGATGTGCGCTTGCCCAGAGCCGTCACCGGCGCGATTATCGGTGCTGCTCTGGCCGCAAGCGGTGCGGCACTTCAAGGGGTTTTTAAAAATCCCCTTGTTGATTCCGGCATTCTCGGCGTCAGTTCCGGGGCCGGATTCGGTGCCGTTTTTGCCATTATCCTATTTAACGGTTTAAATGCCTTTACATTCATGTTTGCTTTTGCATTCGGTATTTTAGCCGTTCTTTTGAGTGTCTGGATTGCGAAAGTGCACGATCGAACACCTTCTATCATGTTGGTTTTAGGCGGGGTCATTGTTTCTTCCGTTTTTTCCGCACTCATCTCACTCGGCAAATACGTTGCCGATCCGTACAATGAACTCCCTGCCATTACTTTTTGGCTGATGGGCAGTCTGGCCAATTCCAATTTTAAAGAACTCGGGTTGGTGATTTTACCGATTGGCATTGGTATCATCGGCATTTTTTTACTGCGCTGGCGCGTCAACGTCCTTTCGCTTGGCGAAAGAGACGCTAAAACTTTGGGCATTGATCTAAATGCCAACCGGGGCGCCCTCATTTTATTCACAACACTTGCGACGGCCGGCTCTGTCTGCATCAGCGGCACCATCGGTTGGATCGGACTGATTATTCCCCATGTCGGCCGCATGATTGTGGGCAATGACAATAAAATTCTCATTCCGGTCAGCATGTCCCTCGGCGCTTTTTTTATGGTTTTTATCGATATTCTAAGCCGTTCCATTACCTCGGGTGAAATTCCCCTTGGCATTTTGACGGCCATTACGGGAGCCCCTTTTTATGTCTATATTCTGAAGAAAACAAAGGGAGGCGGATGGTGATGTTAACACTTGAGTCTCTTTCATTTCAATATAAAGACCATGCCGTATTGAAAGATATTTCTTTCAGCATTGAACCACAGAGTGTCACGTGTTTGATCGGTCCGAACGGCAGCGGAAAAACAACGCTTCTGGATTGTATTATGGGGATTCACCCGGACTACACCGGTCGCATCTTTTTAAACGGCAAAGACGTTGCGCTGATGAAAAACAACATTCGGATGCGCGCCATGGGGTATGTGCCTCAAGGAAAAAACCACACCTTTCCCTTCACGGTCAAAGACATGGTCGTCATGGGAAGAGCCCCCTACCTATCCACGTTTCAACACCCGGGAGAAGAAGATGAAGCACTTGCGATGCAATCGCTCAAAGCACTCGGAATGGAATCCTATGCCGACCGCATCTTCACAAAACTCAGTGGTGGCGAACAACAGCTTGTCATCTTGGCACGCGCTCTGACACAAGATCCCGAATTGCTCATTTTTGATGAACCGATGGTTTCACTGGACTATTTTAATGAGCTTCAGTTTCTTGAAATTCTCGTCAAATTGGTCAAAGAGTATCACAAGACCATTATCATGGCAACGCATTCCCCAAACCATGCCTTTTATTTTTCGGAGCATAATATCCCCTCACGGGTTTTAATGCTCAAAAATGGAGAAGTCATCGGGTTCGGGACACCTCAAAAGGTTTTGACAGAAGCGCACCTGAAAACTGTTTATAAAATCGAAGCTTCAGTTGTATCTTATGATGAAGGCAATCGATTTATTATCCCAAAGCGTATTAAAGGAGAGTAATTTCATGATAAACCGTTTGGTCACACTGTTCCTCATCCTGATAATAACCCTCACCGGCTGTTCAACCGCTTCTGACAATGTGGCCACGACAGTCGCTGACAACGCCTCTGAAACAACCGCCGTTTCTACAGTCGATTCTACCGATATGACAACAGCTGCCGATCCTAACATGACAACCGTCATTGACGGTGTCGGAAGAGAGGTTGTCGTTCCAAAAGACATTGACAGCATCTCGGCACTCTATACCGTTGTCGGTCATATTGTCATTATGCTTGATGAAGGCAATCTGGTCACCTCCTGCAGCAAAGGGCTGAAACGAGATAAGTTGATTCTTAGCATGGTACCGGAAATCGAAAATATCTATATGCCGAAAGACGGCGGCAATATCAATGTTGAGGAACTGCTGAATTCCGAACCGGATATTATCTTCATTGACATGTCAACCTATTGGGATAAAACACAGCTCGCTACCATTGAAAAACTTAATATTCCTTATTATGTCGTTCAATTCAACTCTATCGATGAAGAAATTGATCTCGTCGAAGACGTTGCAAAAATACTCGATCAAGAAGAAGAAGGTCAGCGCTACGTTGATTTCTACAAAGAAACGCTGGCCATGGCCGACGCTGTTGTTTCTCAAATCCCGGAAGAAGACCGCTATCGCGTTTATCATTCTGTAAACGAAGCCGTTCGAACATCTCCGGACAACACACTCACTGCTGAGTGGCTTGAAAAAGCAGGCTGTATTAATGTTGCCCTCGGTCAAGATGTCACTCAAGATGAAGACAAATATTATACGACTCTTGAAGATATCTTGCTATGGAATCCGGAAGTTATTCTGGTCAACGAATCGGACACTTACGATTACATTAAAGAAATGAAAGCATGGCAATCTATTGACGCCGTGAAAAACGGACGGCTCTATTTATTGCCGACAGGTATCTCCAGATGGGGACACGCCACCTCACTTGAGACACCGCTTGCCATTCTTTGGACAATCAAAACACTCTATCCGGAATATTCCGATGCCATTGACATTCAATCCATCACCAAAACGTTCTATGAAGATCTTTTTGAATACGATTTGACCGATGAAGAAATTGCTAAAATTCTCAGTGGTTACGATATGAGAAAAGCCAAAAATTTGGAGTGATAAGATGATCTATTACATTTGCATTGATGATACCGATACGCTGGACAGTAAAGGAACAGGCGAAATTGCCGAAGAACTATCAATCGCACTTGAATCCATCGGTTGCGGAATACCCAGTGCCGTATCCAGACACCAGCTCTATTTTCACCCGGACATTCCTTATACTTCACACAACAGCTCCATGTGCTTTGAACTCAAAAATTCCGATGTGACTTTGGAAACCCTTATCGATTTTTGTGGTTCTTACCTCAAGACACAAAGTGCCGTCGGATCAGATCCCGGTCTGTGTATTCTTTCCGCCGACCAACTTAATAATCCAGATCGGGAAGCCTTAATACAATTCGGTTATCGGGCTAAAAAAGAAGTCCTTACAAAAGAATCGGCTTATGATCTCGCGAAGCGTTATAACATTCATTTGTCCGAACACGGCGGAACCGGGCAAGGCATTATCGGTGCGCTGGCCGGTGTGGGACTTCGAATGGACGGAAACGACGGCCGCTATAAAGGAAAAATCTTTTTAGGCGAAAACTGTGACAATATGCTCGCCAAAGACATCCTTTCTCACCCTCAAATCGATTGTATCCGTTCTTCAGATGGTGAACCGGTTGAAGCGGATGCGGTTATTTTTGTTTCCGACCGCATCAAAACCGTTCGGGTAGACGGGCAGTCTACGCTCATCGTTCAAAAAATTTCAAAAGAAGGTGCCTGGTACTGGAAATGCGTCGATAAGGAAGGTTTAAAAAAATATTGACGTTTTTACGCACTTTCTGTTCGCTTTGTACAAAAAAGTGTTATAATAAGATTAATTAAATCGTTCACCAATCCGAGTTGTCTTTTCTAAGGCTCCAGCTAAGAGAAGCAACCAATGGGTAGAGTGGGAAACCATGCTGCCTCCCGTTTTTGGAAAGGATTTGGAGATAACAAGCACCATCTGTTGTTCCAAAAGCCGATCTTTTAAAAGGATCGACTACCAACCAAAAAAAGGAGGTATTTTTTATGAACAAATTCATTCGCGTCAATATGACAACAATGCAAGTTACCACCGAAGCAGTGCCTGAAAAATACATAGGCCTCGGCGGACGTGCTTTAACGTCAAACTTTGTCAACGATGAAGTAAAACCGACTTGCCATGCTCTTGGAAAAAACAACAAAATCATCTTTGCACCGGGATTACTCAGCGGTACAACCGCACCGAACTCCGGTCGTCTCTCTGTAGGTAGTAAAAGCCCTCTGACAGGAACCATCAAAGAATGTAACACCGGTGGTCTCTTCTCTCAAAAGATGGCTAAAATGGGCATCAAGGCACTCGTTATCGAAGGTATGCCTGCTGATGACAAATTCTACATCATCAAATTGGACGTTAACGGCGTTACCATCGAAGAATCTCCTAGCGAAATTCTCGGCGGATGCGGTAACTACGAAACGATCCAAATTCTCAATGAAAAATATGGCTCTAAAGTAGGAATGGCAATCACCGGTCCTGCCGGCGAATATGGTCTTCCTTCTGCCAACATTTCTTTTAAAGACCCTGAAAGCAATATCAGAAGTGCCGGCCGCGGTGGTTTAGGTGCCGTTCTCGGTTCTAAAAAAGTTAAAGCGGTCATCATTGACGATACCGGTGCACAACCTGTACCTCTCGTTGATCCGGATAAATTCAGAGCTGCTTCTCGCGTATTTGCAAAAGCACTCCTCGATCACCCGGTTGCAGGACAAGGCCTTGCCGCTTACGGTACTGACGTTCTCGTCAACATCCTCAATGAAGCAGGCGGTCTCCCGACCAACAACTTTACAGAAGGTCGAATCGACTACAACGATTTGATTTCCGGTGAAACAATGAACGCAACCATCACGGAGCGCGGCGGTGAAGGTAAAGTATCTCACGGTTGCCACCCTGGCTGTGTTATTCGTTGTTCTCAATGGTATCCTGATAAAAAAGGTAAATACATCACCAGCGGTTTTGAATATGAAACAGTTTGGGCTCTCGGCGCTGATGCAGGTATCAGAGATCTCGACTTAATCGCTTACATGGACAGAGCTATGGATGATGTCGGTGTAGACAGTATTGAAGTTTCTGTAGCAATTGCAACTGCAATGGCTGGCGGACTCATTCCTTTCGGCGACGGAGAAAGAGCGCTTGAATTGATCAAAGAAATCGCTCAACCGACACCGTTGGCAAGAATCATCGCAGGCGGATGTTCAATCGTCGGTAAACTTTGCGGAATGTTCAGAGTTCCGGTTGTAAAAGACCAAGCAATCCCTGCTTATGATCCGCGTGCCGTCAAAGGTATCGGCTTAACATATGCAACCACGACAATGGGTGCCGACCATACTGCCGGATATTGTATTTCAGGTAATATCCTCAAAATCGGTGCTGACCTCGATCCGCTCAAAAAAGACGGACAAATCGAGTACGCGCGTGCAATGCAAATCGGTACGGCTGCTATCGACAGTACCGGTATGTGCTTGTTCGTATACTTCGGTATCGGCGACAACCCGGACGGCTACCAAGCGCTGATCGATATGATCAATGCACAATACGGCTTGTCTCTGACCGCTACAGATGTAGACAAATTAGGCGAATCTGTGCTTAAAGTAGAGCGTGCATTCAACAAGAACGCCGGCTTTACAAATGCTCATGACCGTCTGCCTGAGTTCATGGAATATGAACCGGTACCGCCTCACAATGTTGTTTGGGACTTCACTCCTGAAGAAATTGACGAAGTTTATAACTTCTAATTGCGCTTCTTCAGAGTATTTTTTAGAGTATTATTTTAGAACTTTGTAAAAAAAGGGGGAACATAAGCTCCCAGTGCCTATGTTCTCTCAAAAAAATCAGCACCACAATTAAAAACCAGTATTCCCAAAGCCTTCTTATGTTAAAATCAAAATAGCCGGACTAAAACCGAGTCCGGCTATTTTGGTATAATCGTTTCAAGTGGATTTTTAAGGAGCAAATTATGACTGAGAAAAATAAAAATACCATTGAAATAAGAGGATTTCTCCAGTTGGATGCCTTCATCAAGAAAAACTTTGGCTGTATGCCACTCATTCTTGAGTTGGACAAACCGATTTCGGGCATAGACCTCGCAAAACAACTTAATATTTCTTTGGATGATGTTGAGGTTATTTTTATCAACGGTTTTGTCCACGACCGCGGCGATCTGATTCATCCCGGAGATCGTATGGCCTTCTTGCCTCCCGGATGTCCCGGACCTTATCGCATTGCGCTCGGATTTTATGGAAAAAATCAAGACAATGAAGCCAATTTTAAGATTAAAAGGGACAAAGACGAGGAATAAATAGAGAAAGTGACAATTTTATTATTGACACCTAGATCCAAAAGAAATTTCAAATAAATGTCAAATGAATCTCAATAGATCTATTTAAGTCAAAAAGAAAGGAGGCTACGCATGAAAATTACAGTCAAGCTTTTCGCCACCCTTAGAAATTATTATGAAAAAGAATTTTCCCTTGAAGTACCGGATGACGCAACACCGGGAACGGTTGTCAAACAACTGAATCTCCCGGACAAAGACATTGCCATCATCATGATTAACGGACGCGGACAGAAGCTGGATGCCCCACTTTCGGAATCAGATGTGCTCGCCCTGTTCCCGCCTGTCGGAGGAGGCTGATGGTCAGTATACCATAGCCTTCTTTTTTTTATTTCAACTCAATGTATTCAAAATCATTATTTAATAGATCCATCAAGAGCAATTTTTCTCTGAGGTGTGCCCCGCGACCGATCAAAACTTTCAGCGCTTCACTGACCTGGACAGAAGCCACAAGTGCCGGCGTAAAAGACGGATTGCCCAATTCTGCTTCTTTTCCCCTTTTCATCTCCGGACCGTAAATTTTATTTAATAAACGATCTCCCGGATAAATGGTTGCCACTTGCCCATACCATCCCGCAATCGCCCCATAAATCATTGGGATTTTCATGTGCTCACAAGTTGATTCAAGTAAAAGTCTCACCGGAATCGAATCCAGAGCATCCACCACCAAATCCTGTCCTTTCAAAATGCCTATGGCATTCTCTTCTGAAAAAAACTCCGAAATGACCGTCACTTTGACGTCTGAATTAATCTCTTGAATCCTTTTTCCTGCCGCTTCGGCCTTTGACATGCCGATGTTGTCTTCTTTTGAAAGCAGTTGGCGGTTGAGGTTGGTCACGTCAAAGACATCTCCGTCAACAACTGTGAGTTTACCGACCCCCATTCGAGCCAGCATCTCGATAATATACCCCCCCAGACCGCCGCAACCGATGACACAGACTTTACTTTGTCTGAGGTTTAAGCACTCCTCATCACTTAGCATTTTCTTATTTCTCGAATATCGATCCATCGCCTTCCTCCTCTATCTCGATTGCATCTCCGACCTTGATCATCCCGGTTGAAAGGACGGCCGTAAAGGCTCCGCCCATTGGCATAATGCACGGTTTTCCCGATTCTTTGATCGGACATCCTTGATGACAATTTTTCCCGATTTGAGAAACCATTTGAACCGACTTCCCGATTCTGAGTTTTGTATGCAAGGGAATCTTTTCCCACTCAATTCCCTCGGTTGTAATATTCTCCGAAAATCGATTGGTACAGAATCCATTGAGTCCCCGTGCTTCAACTTCGTCAATTATCTCTTGTGAAAAAAGGCTGACTTGTCTGTTAGCCTTTCCCGCATAGGCATCTCCGACCAATCCGAATCCTTCCTGAAAGAGTCCCGATTGGATGACTTCACGGGGTGATCCCTTCTTTTTACACAGATACAATGCTCTAACGCGTCCGATTACTTTTCCCATCACGATCTCCTCACGGCGCTTTCTTAGATACGACCCACAGAAAAACCTGATCTAAAATCAGTGTTCAACTGCAATGATTTCTCCGCAGTCAATCAATTCATATCCGCCGATTGATTCAACGGTCTCTTTAAAACGTTCCGATTTAAGAACTTCGATAAAAGTCATCACACGCGGATCCGAGAGCATTTCTTTATAGGTGAGGAAATCATAGGATTCGTATCCGATCGGAATAAAATCAATGCCAAGGGCTTTCGCCGCAGATAAAACGCCAACGCCGACATCGGCACTTCCCGATGAAACGGCAACCGCCACCGCAGTGTGTGTGGTCATTTCGCGTGCATATCCCGAAATATCTTTTACGTCAATTTGTCGCTTTTTCAGTTCAAAATCTAAGAGTTGACGTGTTCCCGCACCTCTTTGGCGATTGACAAATTCAACATCCGACCTTGTAAAATCCTCTATTCCATGAATGTTTTTCGGATTGCCTTTGGGGACAAATAGACCTTGAAGTCTTCTCACGCCTCTGATAAGAACCATATCATCCGACTTAAAGTATTGTCGTGCCGTACTCAGGTTGTATTCTCCGGTTTTTTCGTCCAACAAATGAATCGGCGCCAAATGACATTCTTTACGTCTGAGTGCCAGAACCCCCCCAAAACTGCCGACATGCGTTGAGGCAAGCGGCATTTGATCGGATAAAATATCAATCAGCGGGTCGTGACTTCCGATTACAACGAGTCTGGACTGAATTTGTTCGATCGGCTTGAGCAATTTTACATTGACCGATTTTCCGACTTCAATGCCTTCTACCAAGCGCGGAATAATCATCAAGCCATCTGCTCTGACTAAGCTCATCGTCGCACCCGCTTCGCGGTTCAATGGCGTTGCAACCCATTTGCCCAAAACTTCCCCGAGTGTCACGCGAACGAGTTCTTCGTGTTTGACAGATGAGATCATCTTTTGGGTCGTCGTCGCAGTCACATAATGCGATTTAAATTTGGCATTAGACCACATCTCCAAAATCGGCGCAACAAACGATTGAAATGCAAGATAGCAGGAGACCGGATATCCCGGAAGTCCGATTACACCCTTCCCTTCGATTTTTCCAAGGATAGTCGGTTTGCCGGGTTTGATGGCCACACCGTGAACAATGACCTCCCCCAGTGAAGCGATTGTATTGGCCGTAAAATCTTTTTTCCCCGCAGAAGAACCGGCTATGGTCATCATCAAATCATTTTCTTTAACACCTTTTGAGAGCCCGTTTTTCAAGCTGTCCGGGTCGTCCGGGCAAACCGAATAAACGGTTGGGATGCCACCCATTTCCGTCACAAGAGCTGCCAAAACAGCAGAATTGGAGTCAATAATCTTACCGCTTTCAAGCGCTTCGAGAGATTGAACGATCTCATTGCCCGTCGGCAGAATGCCCACTTTAAAAGGACAATAGACCTCTACAAAATCAATGCCGCCCTGAATGAGCGCACCTAAATCCATCGGTCGAATCACATGGTTGGAAGGCAAAATCATATCACCTCGGATAATGTCTTCTCCGACTTGGCGAATATGCTGCCACGGATAAGCCGCTTCGATAATTTCGACGACACCGTCTTCCACAGATTTCACATCTTCTATCATAATGACAGAATCCATGCCCGGTGGCATGAGATTGCCCGTATTTACAAAGACAAACTGATCTTTTTCTTTTAGTTGAATCGGATTTCTTTCATTGGCACCGTGCGTTTCAATGGCTTTGACGGCAATCCCGTCCATCGCGGCACAGTGTTCACTCGGTGAAGAACGCTTTGCAAAAATAGCCCGACAGGTTCGTCTCCCTGATGCCTCAGAAACACGAACGGTCTCCGTCCGCTCCGGATTGTCCAATTGATTTTCAAATGCTTTGAGTGCCTCCTCAAGCGGGAGGTTGCTGATATAGACATTTTCTTCTTTTTTCATCTCAATCCATCCTCTATAAAATCTTGACGCGAACGTCTTCTCCTGCCATAACACCTTCCATTTCACTGCTCAAATGGATGTACCCCGATGCATCCGCCATAATCGAAAAAAGGCCCGACTTTCCAAGCAACGGTTTTGCACGAAATCCTTTTTCATCCGAAATGAGCTCAACCGGAATAAAATTGTCTTTTCCGGGTGCCGCATGTAAATTTTCCGTAATGGCCGCATGAACTTCCAAGCCGCTTTGCGTACTGTGGAAAGCACTTAATATATAAGGTTTCACCAGTTCTTGAAAAACAAGTGCCGAAGCCGTCGGATGTCCCGGGAGGCAAAAAACCAATTTTTTGCCGATCTTTCCCACCATCGTCGGTTTCCCCGGTTTAATGGAAATACCATGGAACAAAAGCTCTCCGTCTTCAAATGAATCAATAACCGCTTGAGTAAAGTCCCTCGTTCCCACAGAACTACCGCCCGAGAGCATAATCAAATCCGCTTCGCCGAGTGCCTTCTCCACCCCTGCGCGCAGTCGATCAAAATTATCTTTGATGATTTCTTTTGAAATGACACGGCATCCCAAGCGTTCTACTTCCCCTTTTAACGCATAGCCGTTGATGTCATATATTTCTCCATCTTTTGAAGCCACATCACAGTCAATGATTTCATCGCCCGTAGAAAAAATGGCAACTTTGATTGGGACAAAAGCATCCACTTCAGAAATACCGGCACCTGCAATCATGCCCATATCCCGGCCGCTGATCCGTTCCCCTTCTTCAATGAGAACATCTCCGGGTTTCAGGTCGTCTCCCTTATTGATAATATTTTCCCCATAAGCCAATGGTTTTTGAATCAATACTGTTTCGTCGTCCAATTTTTCCGTGTATTCGATCATCACAACGCCTTCAGCGTTTTCGGGAACCATCCCTCCGGTGGGCACATAAACCGCTTCCCCGATTTCCAGCAATTCACCTGCTGTTTGACCCATGCGAATCTCTTTCCCGAGGGTGAGCATTGCCGGAATACTTTCCGACGCCCCCATCACATCTTGAACCGCAACCGCATATCCGTCCACGGTAGAACGGCTGAACGGCGGTAACAGCAGTGAAGCCTGAACCGCTTTTGAGGCATAGCGATTCAATGATTCCGAAATAGAAATACGCTCCGTACTCAAATCCAGGCGATACTCACTTTGCATCACCTTTTCTTTAGCCTCTTTCAAAGACACAATCTTAAAAAATTCCAATTTGACATCCCCATTTCTAATCTTAAGTCTGCGAAAAAAACATGCGACATTTTTTCATATACATTTTAATTATACTTTTAATTGTAATGAAAAACTACCTGTTAATTCGAATATCTGGCTCCAAATCCAATCATTTTACTCGGGAATCTACAGCGCATGCTAAATATGAACCGTGGACTTCTTTCCTGAGATGAGCTGCAAGCTTTTTTTCGAAAAAAAAGACATCCGGTATCGAACGTCTTTTGGCAATTCCTTTAAAAATAAGTCATTCTCCGTACAGGACACTTCTGTTTCTGCCGCGTTGCTTGGCCTGGTACAAACAGGTATCTGCCGGTTCGATTGCGCCTCCGGCGTCCAAGACATTTTCCGAAATGACGTGAATACCGAAACTGCAAGTCAATCGAATGTGATGCTGACCACACTCAAACGTATACGCTTCAATTTTTTTGCGAATCTTTTCCGTAATCTCAAAAGCCTTCTCACAGGTTACGCGATTGAGCACAATGATAAACTCTTCTCCGCCATAACGTGCGACCCAATCGGTAGAAGCTCGTACAGATGTCTTCATAATCTCGGCAAGTCCTTTGAGCACACAATCTCCGATCAGGTGCCCGTAAGTATCATTAATCTCTTTAAAATGATCCACATCTGCCATAACAACCGTTACAGAGGCCCCTATCTCTCTCGCCTTCGCCAGTTCTACCGGGAGTCGTTCATCAACATATCTTCGGTTATAAACCCCTGTCAGGTCATCCTGAACGGCTTTTAAATTCATGGTTTTCACGTACTCGCCAAAATCCACAAAGGCATTAGACTGTGAAAAAAGGAAATCATCATCGGTAATGTCTTTAATCATTTCCGCAACGTAACGTTCACCGTGCCATTCAATCGGAAATGCTTGAATCAAATAGGTATGCGCCTCTTTTACTTCTATTTTTATAGCGGGTTTATTCTGATTGTACGCACGTATGGAAATGCAATTTTCACACTGCCGAGCCGCATTCCAAAATTGGTAGCAGACGCCCGATTCAGGGTCTTTATCCGGGGGTAAATGCTCCGGCTGAATATAAGAAATTTTTTTCACCGGCTCCACAACGCGAATGTAATGGTACAATCCTGGGAAAATGGACAATCGCTTTTCTACTTCTCTCAAAAGTTCTTCCAAAGTGTTTTCCAAAATGCCCCTCCTTAGTCCCTTAGAGTTTCAATTCGGTCAGCGCGCCCTCCTCCAATTGTTCAAGAAAGGACAAGGCCCTAAAATAAA
>JASUTA010000072.1 GCA_030445805.1 Clostridiales bacterium | reverse complement strand
TTGCGGCACTGATCGGCGTTGATCAGTGGACGAAATATTGGGCGGTTCAGACGTTGATGCCGCTGGGGACGAAGCCAATTCTCCCGGGATTGATCGGGTTCAGATATGCCGAAAATACAGGGGCGGCTTTCAGCATTTTGAGGGATCAGCAAATTGTACTCATACTGGTGACATTTGTTATTTTGGCAGGGCTTTTCGGCTACTTGTTCAAAGGCATTCGGACGGATGCGATCATCGGTGTCAAGGTGGCTTACGTGCTTCTGATTGCAGGCGCTATCGGCAATTTTATCGATCGTGTGCGCTTTAACTATGTGGTTGATTTTTTTGAATTTCAATTTATGCGTTTTGCCATCTTTAATGTAGCGGATGTATGTGTTGTGGCAGGCGCCATTTTGCTCGGCATTTGTGTGGTTTTTTTCAAATATGACTTTTAAAGCCTGATTGAGGTGAAACAAAGCATCCTGATGGGTGTAACTAAAATGTAACATTGTCCGTCGGGTAATATATGATAAAATTGAAACACGATGTTCATTCATTTTGAAAGGAAATACGTTAATGAAATTTTATATAAAGGTATTCGTCATTTCATTGGTCGGATTTTTGTCGCTGTTCGGCGGCATCTTATTTGCCTTTGAGACACTTTACACAGCAGAACCTACGGGAAGCGACGCGACTTCGTCGGCGGTGGAAACGACTGTGGGAACAACTGAATCCGCAACAGAACCGGAAGAAATCGACGATCGAACCGAACTTCAAAAGATAGCGGAAGCCTCGGATCGCATCAATGTCTTGGCTTTCGGACTCAATGATTCTCTGGCGGATACAATCATGCTCGTCAGTTTTGACCCATCTGTGCCGAGACTTGATATTATCTCTGTACCGAGAGATACCTACAATCCGATTGAAGGTTACGATGGTAGCGGACAGAAAAAAATCAATGCCATTTACGGCATGAAAGACATCGGTGGCGTCAACGGGATGAAGAAATACTTATCTGAATTTTTGGGTGTTCCCATCGATTATTATGTCCGCGTGGATTTCAACGCAGTACAGGCGGTTGTGGATACACTTGGCGGATATGATGTCTATGTGCCGTTTAACATGGATTATGATGATGTTTGGGATACACCGCCTCTGCACATTCACTTTGAAAAAGGTCAATATCACTTAGACGGAGCGGATACGGTTAAATATTTGAGATGGCGAAAAAACAGCGACGGTTCTATGCAGGAAGGCGATGTGGCCCGAATTGAAAGACACCAAGCGTTTGTCGATGAGATGATTCAAAAGGCACTTTCTTTTAAATTGCCTTCTGTGATCAATACAATTATCGGAAGCAACTATGTCAAGACGGATATGACGCTCGAAAACGCCCTTGCTTATGCGGTATCGGCTGCCTCAATGACTTCCGACAATGTTAATTTTTACACCATTGACGGTGAAGCCAAAATGATCAACGGCCTTTCCTATTGGGTGCATGATCCGGCGGCACTGGAAACGCTCTTGTTTGATATCTACGGTTATTCCGACGTTTACGAAGAAACGGAAGCGGAAACCGAAACACCATAAAATAGGTTCTTAAATGGAGACGGTCATCCATTTGAAAATAAAAAATTCACGGCATTTGCCGTGAATTTTTTTATTTGAATAGAAATGCGTTTAGTCTTCAAGAAAGAGATTGCCAACGCGATAGATATCACCGGCGCCCATGGTAATTACAAGGTCACCCGGAGCGGCATGCGCCTTTAAATGGGAAACGATGGCGTTGAAACTTTCAAAGTAAACGGAATGAACCCCTTCAGTGTTAAGTGCGTTCATCAGGTCAATCGAACTGATCTCGCCGGTATCTTTTTCTCGGGCGGCGTAAATGTCAGCCAGTAATACTTCGTCCGCATTACCGAAAGCACCCGCGAAACCGTGGAGTAAATCTTTGGTTCTCGAATAAGTATGGGGTTGAAAGACACACCATATTTTTCCGACACTGGCAATCCGCTTAGCTGCTTCGAGTGTGACGCGAATTTCATTTGGGTGATGGGCGTAATCGTCAATGACCGTAACGCCATTTTTAACACCGCGTTTTTCAAAACGCCTGTGTGCATTTTTAAATGTCTCAAGTTTGGCGGCCAGTTCCTTTGCCGGAACGCCCGCAATGCTTCCGGCTGAAAAAGCGGCCAGTGCATTGTAGATGTTATGTTGACCGGGGATTTGAAGTTCGATGGAGCAGAGCAGATGATCTTTGTCGAACACATCAAATTGTGCACAGCCATTGGTATTGTAAACAATGTTGGCGGCGCGAAAATCACAGTGATCGGCCATACCGAAGGTCACCAGCTTGCCTCTATAATACGGGATAATTTTTCGCGTGTTGTAGTCGTCCCCGTTAATGATCAAAGTACCGCCGTTTTCAACATTCTTTGCGAATTTGACGAAAGCGCTTACGATGTGATCCAGGTCTCGGTAATAGTCAAGATGATCTTCGTCGATATTGAGAATGACGCCGATTTTTGGGAAAAAAGAAAGAAAACTCTCTTTATATTCGCAGGCTTCCGTAATAAAAAAGCGGGAGTCACCGATTTTGAGATTGCTGTGAATGTCATCAAAAACGCCGCCGACGAGGGCTGTCGGGTTGTATTTTGAATCATTAAAAATACGCGTGACCATGGAGGTCGTCGTGGTCTTACCGTGTGTTCCGGAAATGGCGATGGCCGTTTCATAACCTGCCATAATTTGTCCGAGCATTTCGGCTCTTGTCAGGCAAGGAATGCCCTTTTTCTTGGCTTCCGCCATTTCGGGATTTTCTTCTCCGACGGCGACGGTATAAACAACCAAGTCGGCGTTTGAAACATTTTCGGCAGCATGGCCGATAAAAACCTCAATGCCCTTATCGCGCAAGTGACGGGTCAAATCGGATTCGCAAAGATCCGATCCGGTGACGGTATAACCCGCCTGTGCCATCAACTCGGCAATAGCGCTGTTGCTGATTCCGCCGATACCGACGAAGTGAACCGTTTTAACGGTACTCATATCTATCATTAGCAAGGCTCCTAATCATCAAAATAAATCTTTAATGATTATACCATATTTCAAGCAATTGGCAAGCGGCGGTCATGACAGTGCAGATCCGAAAAGAATGCGATTTTAGACCTATTTAACCGCCGCAGAGACTCAATTTTCAAAAAAGTAGACATAAAATGAAAAATAGGGTTGTAGAATTCCGAAAAAGCGAATAAAATGAGGTATAAAATATATGAATATTCGGAGTGTGATGGCGTGAGCAAGTTAAAACGAAATGAGAGGATCGGAGCCATTGTGAAAATTCTTTGTGATTCACCGAACAAGGTCTTCACGCTGAATTTCTTCACAAACCTGTTTGATTCCGCTAAATCGACCATTAGCGAGGATCTGGTGATTGTCAAAAAAATTATGGAAGAATTGTCGCTCGGCAAAGTCGTTACAATTGCAGGTGCGGCTGGTGGTGCAAAGTATGTACCGATGGTCGGGAAAAAAGAAAAAGTAGCGTTGATCGAAAAAATCTGCGAAGACATTCGGAAACCCGAACGCGTGATGCCCGGAAAGTATCTTTATGTGGCGGACATTCTTTATAATCCGTCTTATACAAAAGGAATCGGGGATATTTTTGCGGAGCGTTTTTCGGATGATGTATTAAAAGTGGATTACGTGCTGACGATGGAGACAAAGGGGATTCCCATTGCCATGATGACAGCTCGCGGTCTGAATGTGCCACTGGTCATCGCACGAAATGAGAATAAAGTCACAGAAGGCTCAAAAATAAGCATCAACTACATTTCAGGATCTACGGGAAAACTTCAAACGATGTACATTTCAAAGAATGCCATCAAGCGAGATTCGAATGTCTTGATTGTAGATGATTTTATGAAAGCGGGCGGAACGGCAAAGGGCATGACGCAGTTGGTCAAGGAGATGGATGCACACGTTGCGGGCATCTGTGTTCTGTTTGATACCACTCAACCATCGCAAAAATTAGTCGACGATTATTTGTCTCTTATTAAATATGAAGGGATCAATGCCAATGATGAAATTTTGGCACATCCAAACTACGAAGTGCTTGACTAAGCCCAAAGACCTAAAAAATTAAAAAAAATTAATAAAGTTTCAGAAAAAAAAAGGATTCTAATCGCACTTATCGAATAATACTTTATATATAGAGTTACCTAGAGATAGAGTTACCTAGAGTACGAAGTTAGGGGGAAAGTGCAGAATGAACATCACAGATGTCAGAATCAGAAAACTAAAAGACGAGGGCAAAATGAAAGCCGTCGTATCCTTGACGTTTGACGATGCCTTTGTTGTCCATGACATCAAAGTTATCGAAGGACAGAACGGATTATTTGTGGCTATGCCCAGTCGTAAAGTCGGTGAAGCAGATTACAGAGATATCGCACATCCGATCAACCAAGAAACGCGCAATTTGATTCAAGATATTATATTTGAAGCCTATGAGCAAGCGAAAATTGCGCCTTCTGAAGAGACGTATTTTGAGTAGGGGGTTACTCGATAAAGAGATTGTCTGGGGGGACAATCTCTTTTTTTGTGCTCGAGTTTACTTTTTGAGATAAAAAGGGCGCCACAGTCAGTGCAGGGGGCAGCTGTCTTTTTTAGAATAAAAACCGATTAAAAAAGGCGCGCTAAAGCAGGGGATTCGAGAATTTACTGTTTAGTTTTTAAGGGAAAAGTGATATAATTTTGCGTGTCAATAAACATGAGGTTGGTGTTATGGAAAAATTAACGACGGTTATTTTAGCGGCCGGGTTTGGAAAGCGAATGAAGTCCAAATTCCCAAAGGTGCTTCACAAAATCGGCGGAAAGCCGATGGTACAGCATGTTATACGCTTGGCGCAGACTGTGGGAAGCGATGAGATCATTTGTGTGATCGGACATGAAAAAGAAAAAGTGCGTCAAGCGCTGGCATCGGAACCGGTTATGTTTGCTGTTCAAGAGCAACAGCTTGGGACGGGTCATGCCGTATCTGTGACAGAACATTTAATTACAGGGGGAACGATTTTGGTGTTGTTTGGGGATGCGCCTTTGTTGACACCGGAAACTTTAACCTCTTTTTTGCGTTTTTTTGAAGACGGAGCTTATGACGCCGCCATTCTCTCGGCAGTTATGGATGAACCGACAGGGTATGGACGGATCGTCAGAAGCGAATCCGGTGCGTTTATGCGCATTGTCGAGCACAAGGATGCCGATGAAGCGACGCGCGCCATTACAGAAATCAATTCAGGTATCGGGCTTTTCAAGACTCAGCCATTAAAGGCGGCGCTCGGTGCATTGACGAATGATAACAAACAGAGTGAATACTATTTGACAGACGCCTTTGAACACATAAAAAATGTCGGCGGAAAAGTCGGTGCTTTTATTGCGGCGCATGCGGAAGAAATTATGGGTGTCAATGATCGTGTGGCACTTGCCGAGGCGGATGCTATTTTTCAACAGCGTCTCAAAAAGAAGTGGATGCTTGAAGGGGTGACGATGCGTTTGCCCGAAACGATTTACATCGAAGCGGATGTTGAAATCGGGCCGGACACAATCTTGCATCCGGGAACGGTACTCAAAGGGAAAACCGTCATCGGTGCCGAGTGTGAAATCGGACCGGGAGCGGATATTGAGGATTGTCAAATTGCAGACGGTGTTAAAGTGACCCATTCAACATTGATTCGCTCCGAAGTGGATTCGGACAGTAAAATCGGCCCTTATGCGTATTTAAGACCGGATTCCAGAATTGGGAAGTCGGTTAAGATCGGAGATTTTGTCGAAGTTAAAAATACCTATGTGGGAGACGGGAGTAAAATTTCACATCTGACCTATGCAGGCGACGGCGAAATCGGAAAAAATGTCAATTTAGGCTGTGGTGTGGTTTTTGTCAATTATGACGGAACCAATAAATATAAGACAATCGTGGAAGACGACGCGTTTGTAGGGTGCAACAGCAATTTAATCGCGCCGGTGACCGTCGGCAGAGGTGCTTATGTCGCGGCCGGCTCCACAATTACGGAGGATGTCCCGGAAGAAGCGCTGGGCATTGCGCGTCAGCGTCAGGTCAACAAAACGGGTTGGACCGGAAAATACGCTAAGAAAAAGTAGGAGGAAGCAATGCATACTAGGGGGAGGAAAATAAAGGTTTTTTCATGTAATGCCAATTTCGAACTCGCAAAAGCGATTTGTGGTGAGTTGGGATTGCCGCTTGGAGACAGTGTGGTAAAAACCTTTAGTGACGGCGAAATTTCAGTGAATATCAATGAAACGGTTCGTGGTGTTGATGTCTATGTGGTTCAGTCTTTTGCGCTGCCAAAAGTCAACGACTATCTCATGGAACTGCTCATCACAATCGATGCGCTTAAGCGTGCATCTGCAGGGCGCATTACTGCCGTTATTCCGTATTATGGCTATGCACGCCAGGATAGAAAAGCGAAGGCGAGAGATCCGATTTCAGCAAAACTCGTCGCAAACTTGATTGTTGCGGCCGGGGCGGATCGTGTTTTGACAATGGACCTTCATGCGGCCCAAATTCAGGGTTACTTTGATATTCCGGTGGATCACCTTCAAGGCGGACCGATTATCGCAGAGTATTTTAAAGAAAAGAATATTGAAGACCTGGTCGTCGTATCACCTGACCTCGGAAGCGTTACGCGAACCAGAGATTTTTCATACAAACTCGGTGCGCCGATTGCCATTGTCGATAAACGCCGACCTGAACCGAATGTTTCTGAAATTATGAACATTATCGGTGAAGTGAAAGGTAAAAACGTCATTTTGATTGACGACATGATCGATACGGCCGGGACGATTGTCAATGCGGCGAAGGCGCTTAAAGAAATGGGTGCAAAAGACATCTACGCTTGCTGTACGCACGGCGTTTTCTCGGGTCCTGCCGTACAACGTATTAAGGGCTCGGAGATCAAGGAACTGGTCGTTTTGGATACCATTAATCTTTCTCCTGAAATGAAATCACTCGAAAACATCACATTGCTTTCCGTGGCTCCGGTATTTGCGGAAGCGATCAGACGTATCTTTAACAATGATTCTGTCAGCACAATGTTCGAAGAATAAAGACAGATGAAAAAATAATGCAGGCGACAGAAATACCCTCCTTTTTCTCAGTAGGGTATTTTTGTGATGAGCCGATTTTTTAGCGGCGTTTGAATAAAAATCGCAAAAATTTGGCCCGCGCGGGTCAAAATAGGGGCTTGAAATAGGGCTTGAAATAGGGCTTGAAAGGAAAGGATATCGATATGTATGTGATTGTAGGCCTCGGAAACCCGGGAAAGAAATACAGCGCGACGCGACACAACGTCGGTTTTGAAACCGTGGATTTCTTGGCGAGAAAACACGGCATTCGAATCGATAAAATCAAGTATAAAGCCGTTATTGGAGAGGGAACGATCGGCGGAGAAAAAGTGATGCTCGTCAAGCCGCAAACTTTTATGAACCTCAGCGGCGAGAGCGTTTTCCGAATTCTTCAGTATTATCATATCCCGTTGGATCATCTCATCGTTATTTACGATGACATCGACACGGCTTTCGGGCGCATTCGCGTGAGAAAAAAAGGCAGTGCCGGCACACATAACGGCATGCGTCATATTCTCTATATGATTCAGGACGAAAACTTTCCGAGAATCCGCATCGGGATCGGGGAGTCAAGCAATCGGGATTTAAAAGACTTTGTTCTCCAGCGGTTTACGAAAGATGAGATGCCGATCATCACAGATGCAATCGAACGTGCGGCTTCGGCGGCGGAAACCATCATTGAGCGTGGCACCGACGCGGCAATGAATGCCTTTAACGGCACATCGCAATAGAAAGGGAGCGCTATGTATAATCTTTTGCTCAATCTGTTTGAGCATGCAACCGAATATCAGTCCCTCCGTCAAAGCGTTCAGGAAGACATATCCCCGATTCTGATTCACGGCGCCGATCCGGAAGCGTTAAAATGGGTTCTTCTTAGGCTTTCTCAAGAAACCGGCAGGCGCATCTTTATCTTGTTTGAAGATGACATGCGTGCCAAATCAGCGGCCGAAGCCATCGATGAGGCTGTTTATTTGCCGTCCAAAGAAATCGTATGGTTTGACAGCTATGCCCATTCTGCTCAAATCGAACACGAACGGGTGGAGGCGCTTCTTCAACTTGAGGAAGATCAGGGCAAATTGCTTTTTACTTCCGTAAACAATATCGCCTGTAAATACCCACCCAAAGAAGCTTGGCTGAACCAGGCCTTTACCTTTGATATGGCGCATCCCGTTGAGCATGAAGTGCTGAAAAAATGCTTGCTTGATTTTGGATATGAGCGCGTGGATATGGTGGACGAAAAAGGTCAATACAGTTTGCGCGGTGGGATTTTGGACATTTTTTCGCCGATGTATGAAACCCCGCATCGAATTGAATTTTTTGATGATGAAATTGATTCCATACGCAGTTTTGATGTTGAAACACAAAAATCCCTTGAAAAAAGGACTCAGCTTAAAATTTATCCCTGCAGAGAAATACGTGTGGATGCTTCTCATTTAGAGGCGGCACTTGAAAAACTCGAAAATGCCGTGCAGAACGAAGCCGTTGAATCGGCAAAAGAGCATTTGGAACAAGGCACATTTTCCGATGCGTCCGATAAGTACTTTTCATTGCTCTATGGAGACGGTACTTTTTTGGCGGATCACTTTGATGATCCGATTCTCTGCTTTATGCAGGCAGGGCAGTGCATCAATCGCCTTCAACACTATACGGAAGATTATGATAAACGGTTTGCGGAGTACTTGGAACGTGGTGAAGTCATTGCAGAACAACACGGTCGTATTTTTGAATTCGAAGCGGTTCTCCGTGCGATCAGAAAACAAACCGTGTTGCTCAACGAGCCCCTTTTAAGGCGTGTAGACGCTTTCCCACCGGAACAAATTTTGAGATTTAGCAACCGGGAGATGAATAAGTACTACGGCAAGCTGGATCAGGTGGCACAGGATATCAACAAGTGGAAATTGAAAGGCTATAAAGTGCTCGTCGCTTTTTCGGATGCGGAACGTATGGAACGCTTTAAAAAAGCGATGGATGATTTTGAAGTGATCGTCAATACGGAGTCTGAATTCGAAAGAGTATCCAGTGGACAGGCGATTCTGTGTAAATACCCCATTCAGCAGGGATTCTATTTTGATACGTTCAAAGCGGTTCTCCTGACTGAAAATGAATTGTACGGCGAAGGCCGAAAGACGTCCAAGAAACGTCAGCCCACCAAATCATCCGGCATTCGTGCTTTTTCGGAACTGTCCATCGGCGATTACGTGGTTCACGAAAGCCATGGGGTTGGGCAATACGTCGGCGTTGAACAAGTCAAAGTCGATGCAACGCGCAAAGATTTTTTCAAAATCCGTTATGCACAGGATGACTATTTGTACATTCCGGTGGAGAGCGCCGGTACCATTCAGAAATACATGGGAACGGACAAGGAGCGGGTTAAGCTCAATCGTCTCGGCGGTACGGAATGGAAGAAGACCAAGAGTCGGGCCAGGAAAGCGATTGAAGACATGACTGACGAGCTCCTTGAACTGTACGCTCAACGTCAGGCACAGCGGGGATTCGCCTTTTCTGCCGACAATGAATGGCAGCGCGAATTCGAATCCATGTTTCCTTACCGCGAAACACCGGATCAGCTTAAATGCATTGCCGAAATCAAAGACGACATGGAAAGGGCTCAACCTATGGAGCGATTGCTCTGTGGGGATGTCGGCTACGGCAAAACGGAAGTGGCGCTCAGAGCCGCCTTTAAAGCGGTTCTCAATTCAAAGCAAGTGGCCATTTTGGTGCCGACGACAATATTGGCACAGCAGCATTACAATAATATCTTGGAACGTTTTTCTAAATACCCGGCCAACATTCAAATGCTTTCCCGTTTCAAGAGTAAGGCGGAGCAGGAAAAGATCATTGAAGATGTGCGAACCGGAGTGGTCGATGTGATTGTCGGAACGCATCGGTTGTTATCCAAGGACATTCAATTTAAAAACTTAGGGCTTCTGGTGATTGACGAAGAACAGCGATTTGGGGTCAAGCATAAAGAGAAGATCAAGCAAATGAAACAGAATATCGACGTATTGACCCTGACGGCTACGCCGATTCCGAGAACCCTTCACATGTCAATGATCGGCATTCGAGATATGAGTGTAATCGAAGATCCGCCGGAAGATCGTTATCCTGTCCAGACCTATGTTGTGGAGAATGATGCACATTTGGTTCGGGAAGCCATTGTTCGGGAGATTGAACGCGGCGGGCAAGTGTATTTTGTACACAATCGGGTAGAAGATATCGATCAAGTTGCGGCAAAGCTTCAGGCACTTGTTCCGGAAGCCAATATACGGTTTGCTCACGGTCAAATGAACGAACACATGCTTGAGCGCGTGATGCTTGATTTTATGGACAATGCCTTTAATGTACTCGTCAGTACCACGATTATAGAGACTGGACTTGATATTCCGAATGTCAATACGATTATCATCAATGACGGCGACCGATTCGGGCTCTCACAACTGTATCAGCTTAGGGGGCGTGTCGGACGCAGCAACCGCGTGGCCTATTGTTATATTTTTTATCAAGAAAACAAGGTGCTCAGCGAAGTGGCGCAGAAACGTCTTCGAGCCATCAAAGAATTTACGGAACTGGGCGCAGGATTTAAAATTGCCATGCGCGATCTTGAAATCCGCGGTGCGGGAAATGTGCTCGGGACGGCCCAACACGGTCATATGGAGGCCATCGGGTACGACTTGTACTGTAAAATGCTTGAGGAAAGCATTCAGAAGAAACGCGGGGATGTGGTTAAAGAACGCATCCAGGCAAAAATTGATCTGGCGGTCAACGCCTTTATACCGGAGCAGTACATTGGTAATTCTCAAATCAAAATTGAGATTTACAAGAAAATTGCTTCTGTGGACAGCCGTGAGGCCTATCATGCAATTTACGAAGAAATTGAAGACCGTTTTGGGACTTTGCCCATTTCCGTGGGCAATCTTTTATCGATTGCATTCATCAAAGCGCTTTGTGAAGAGATGGGGATTGAGGAGGTTTCGGAAGAGGACGGTGCCGGAAGTGCTTTTGTTCTGCGCTTTGCACCGGATGCACCGATCAGTCCGCTGTTCATCAGTAAAGTGCTTGAATTCGATTCTAAGAACGTGCGATTTTTTGCGGGGAATCCGGCAAATCTGCGGTACAAGATTACAAACAGATTAAGAAAAAGAGAAGAACAATTAATAATGCTTGAAAAGTTTATCGAAAAAATATATAGTTTTCATAGTGACTATGTTAATATATGACCGCTGTAATCATGGTCAGCGAGTTTATTTGAGGAGAGTAAAAGATATGTTCAGAGGTAGAAGAATATTCGCAATCATGCTCGTCTTGCTAATGCTTGTTTTGGCAGGATGTTCCGGCCAAAATTCGGACGGTACGCAGGGCACATCCGCAGCAACACCTGAAAGTGATCCCAATGTCGTTGCGACAGTCAATGATGATGTTGTAGATGCCGCTACGTTCAATATTTATTTTGCAATGTATGAAAGAGCTTATAAACAATATTACGGCGACGATATTTTGGACCAAGAATTTGAAGGGGTTAAATTCGGCGATGTGTTGAGAGAAGATATCCTCAATATGCTCGTGCAAGATGCTCTGATTCGTCAATACGTTTTGTCGACGGGATACACCATCGAACAAACGCTGTTTGATGAAAAATATCAAGAACTCCAAGATTTGCTGGCTGATGATGAAGAAACCAAAGCCATTTACGATGAAATCGGCGTGGATGAAGCTTTCTTGAAAACACAAGTGGAAGGCAGTATCCTGATGGATCAGTTCAGTACACTGATTAACGAAGACATCGATGCCGATACTGAAACATTGGATGATTTATATGCAAATTATGAAGTTCAAGTTCGCGCAAGACACATCCTCGTAGATGATGAAGCAACAGCTCTTGAACTGAAAGACAGAATTGAAGCCGGTGAAGATTTCGCCGTGCTCGCAGCAGAGTATTCAACAGATACCGGTTCTGCTTCGGCAGGCGGAGATTTGGACTACTTTGATCGTGGCGTCATGGTTCAAGAATTTGAAGACGCGGCTTTCAGCCTCCCGATCGGTCAAATCAGTGATCCGATCAAAACCGATTACGGTTATCACTTAATCGAAGTGGAAGACATCAAAACTGTAAACTCAATGATTGCAGACGGTGAAGACGATGCGGTTGTTGAACAATACAAAGATCAAATCAAAACCAATTTGT
>JASUTA010000071.1 GCA_030445805.1 Clostridiales bacterium | reverse complement strand
TAAGTTTGCGCTCGTTTTTTCCTTAATCAAAAATCCGATTTCCAGAAACGCATCTTTGTAGGATAAATCCAATCCTTTGGTATTCTTCATGGTGACATGCGTCTCGGTCATTGTGACCATGTGGCTAAATCGATATGCATCGAATTCCGTTTTGAAAACTTTTAAAATGGTCTCCGTTAAATTCAGAAGCGCTTCGGAATCAAAAATTTCTTTTGTGAAATTGCGGTGTGCTTTGATGGGGCCTTCTATTTCATAAGGATACGGGATGCCTGCATCGAGATTTTCTTCGGCCGATCGGCTGAGTGTATCTTTTGTCTGCTCTCCGACCCCGCCTGCAATACCAATCCTTCCGTCTTGATAAACCCGCTCACCCTGTTTAACGATTTCTTTTACACGAACGGCTTCAATTTCAGTATTGGCGACCTTGATGGCCGTTTCTTTGTTGTGTATTTTTATCCATTCTCTCTTCATGTCGGCCTCCTTCTACTGAACGTTTAATTTCTTAACCCGAATGTACGGCCCACCGAATCCCACCGGTAGCGGCCACTGTTCCATCTTACCGCATCCGCCGCCGACAAAGCTGAGCAGTTCGAATTCGCGACTGACTGCATCCACTTCATTCAGTGTCTCGAAAACATTGCCCATGACGACAGACACGCGAACCGGCTGTGTAATCTTCCCGTTTTCAATCTTATAGGCTCTTGCCGGCGCCATGGTAAAAGTAGACATCCCAGACCCATGATTGACAGTTTCAATATAAAGGCCCTTTTCAGTTCCGGAGATAATCTCCTCAAGAGGCGTTTCCCCGGCTTCAATGTACGTTGTCGTCATGCGAACAATCGGTTCGTATTCAAAGTTGATCGCACGCGCATTGCCGGTCAGCGATTCTCCCAGCTCTGCAGCCGTTGCCGCACTATGCAAACGCCCGGTTAAGACCCCCTTTTGAATAATCACATTATGCTTGCCTTCGGTGCCTTCGTCATCAAACGGCACATACCCGTTTCCCATGATCTTCCCGCTATCTATAATACTGACGCGTTCACTGGCCACTTTTTTCCCCATGGGCCACGCGGCTTTCATGGCTTCGTCTCCCACCATAAAATCGGCCTCGCTTTTATGTCCGAAACTCTCATGCGTAAAAATACCGGTTGCCATAGGACTCATCAAAACAGTGTATACCCCGGGTTCAACGGGAACTGCCTTTTCAACGTAGTATAGGGATTTCTCAATTTCCGATTGAAAATGCGATTTGGATTGTGCCAATTTTTCAAAAGAGGGCTCACTCTTCGAGATACTGATACGGTCTTTATTCTGCCCGAAGGCGATGTCTATATCAACCCGAATGCCACAATTTTCTTTATCAAAGTCGAGTGCAGCCCCTTTAGACGAATAGAATTGGATGTGCTTTCGTTCTTCATAGTAGTAACTTTTTTGATGAACAATGCCCTTTGCCTCTAAAAGCGGAAATAAATCCGTCAACAAAGCCTTCTTCTTTTCTGTTGAAATGCGTTTTAAAGATTGTTTGGGCGCCGTCAAAATCGTCTTTTTATGCACTTCAAATGCGCTTACAATAGGATTTTCCTCAATATGCGGATCCGGTTTTGTCATTTGAGCAAGTGCGTCAATGTGTTTCTGAATATTGCCAATGTCCGTACAAGAAGCATAATACCACCGTTTTCCGTCAAACACGCGAATAAACGCACCTTGATCGCTGCGCTTCTTCTGTTCAAGCAGTTCAAACTGTTCATAGCCTATTTTCATACTTTCGGTCAGTTCTACCCGAACGTCTCCATAAAGTCCTTCCGGGAAATGATACATATCGGCCTCCGTTTCGTCACTCAAATGCGTTCAATTTTTTTCATAAAAATTATTTTTTATAGTTGGTTTTATTGTATCGATTCGAGACGCATATTTCAAGAAAAATGACTTCACAAAGGTCATTTTAATTTTTTCTGTAGAGAATAAAAATTATGGATTGACATTATTTCGTGTTACGATTAATATAGTTGTATCTGCAACTATTTAGTACTTTTGAAAGGATCTCAGATATGGAAAAAAAAGCTTCTCTCAATACCGCTTGGGACATTGGAAAATACGTTTCTATCCTCTATAGAATCGGGGTTTCTCATTTTTCAAGAAGGATGCGAGAAAATGAAATAGAGAGCGGGCAACATGCCTTTCTCTTCTACCTTTTTTCACATAACGGCTCCAGTCAGGACGAAATCAGCAAGGCTCTGAGTCTTGACAAAGCAACGACGACTCGTGCCATCAATCGGCTGGAATCGCAAAAATTTGTCGAACGCCAGCGTGATTCTGAAGATCATCGGATAAACAGAGTTTTTCTGACAGAAGAGGGAAAAAATCTTGAATCCTCTCTTCGCTCAATTTCTAAAGAGTGGGAATCCATTTTACTCAAGGGGTTTTCAGATCAGGAGACACAGCTTTTAAAAGAAATGCTCCTGCGCTTATCCGATAATGCGGTTCAATACAAACTGACCAAGCTTTAAACAGACAGACTTTTAATGGACAAAACTTTTAATGTAGGAAGGTAAAATCATGTCAAACAACGAACTTTTACGTACAGAATCCATCGGGAAATTACTGATACGGTTTTCTGTCCCGGCTATCGTCGGCATGCTTGTCATGGCTCTTTATAACGTCGTAGACCGCATGTACATCGGTCGAATCGGCGCGATTGCAATGACGGGCATCGGTATTTCACTCCCTTTTATGACCCTTTTAATGGCTTTCAGCATGCTCGTCGGCATCGGTGCCGGCGCACGGATTTCGATTCGGCTCGGGCAAGGGCGGCAGGACGACGCCAACCGCATTCTCGGGAATGCTTTCGTTCTGCTCATCATCATCATGCTCATTATCACGGTGATCGGACTCGTGTTCAAAACACAATTGCTGTATTTATTCGGTGCCAGTGAGGCAACCATCGACTTTGCCGATCAATACATTCGAATCATTCTGATCGGCGCCCTGTTCCAGGGACTCGGTTTCGGGATGAATAACATCATTCGGGCAGAAGGTAATCCTAAAATCGCCATGTTCACCATGTTGATCGGCGCCATTACCAACATCGTTCTCGACCCAATCTTAATTTTCGGATTCGGCATGGGCATTTCCGGCGCGGCACTGGCCACCATCACTTCCCAGCTGGTTTCCATGGTTTGGGTGCTGCATCACTTTTTCAAAACAGACAAGATTCTCAGACTCAAGCGCGAAAACATGAAACTGGATTTTGAAGTTGTCATCAGCATCTTTTCAATCGGCATGTCACCGTTTTTTATGCAAGTGGCTGCCAGTATTGTTACCATGGTTTCAAACAATGTTCTCAGGCAATATGGCGGGGATATCGCGATCAGTGCCATGACAGTCGTCAATGCCGTCGCTATTTTCTTTCTCATGCCGATTTTTGGGATCAATCAAGGATCGCAACCGATTATCGGATACAATTACGGTGCTAAGGCCTACGACCGCGTTAAACGCGCTTTAACGATGGCCATTTTAGCGGCTACGGCCATTACGCTCTTTGGATTTGTTATGACACAGTTCTTTACGCAGACGATGATTCACATGTTTAATAACGAAACCGAACTCGTTGAAGTCGCCAGCTTCGGTATGAAACGCTTTCTCCTGATGATGCCGCTGATCGGATTCCAAATTGTCAGCGCCAACTATTTTCAGGCGGTTGGGAAAGCGCCACGCTCGATGTTTCTCTCGTTGCTCCGTCAGGTAATTGTTCTCATTCCGATGCTGGTCATCTTGCCGCACTTTTTCGGCCTGGCCGGCGTATGGAGTGCCGGACCGACGGCTGACTTTACCGCATCGGTTGTCACAGCTATTTTTCTGGTCTATGAAATGCGTCATCTCGACACGTCCCATAAAGCACAACAGTCTTTGTCAGATGTTTCTGAATAATCCTCAAAAGACGACAAAACGCACCTACTTTACTGTGGGTGCGTTTTATTTTTCTCTATTCCAAATTGGCAATCACTTTATCCAATAAATTCTTTAACACTTCGCGTTCAATTTCAGTGAAATTCCTTGTCAGTCTGTCTTCACTGGCGACTGCAATTCCGTGGATTTGTTCATAGACGGCTTTCGCTTTTTCTGTCGGATAGATCTGGTATTGCCTCTTGTCCTTTTCCGAGACAATCCGCGGCACGTAGCCGCCTTTTTCAAATTCCCGCAGTAATGTTGCTCCCAAAATATTGGGGAATTGATGGTGTTTTGTGGGCGGGACCTCTAGCTGATGCTTTGGCTTTTGTTTTGGCACTTGTCGTCCTCTTGATTGAAGTGCGAAAACTCAAATCTGCTAATTGGCAAGAAGCCATTGCCTAATTGTCAAAAAAACAGGCACAATCGAAAGGATTGTGCCTGTTTTAATATGTTTTATTCTAGTTCGTTCCAGTTTGTTCTCGCGTTTACGCTTCACTCAACCGCACGAGCAGTTCACCGGATTTGACGAGCTGGCCTTCTTTTGCGGTAACCGCACTGACAACCCCATCTGTTGAAGCGACGAGATTGGTTTCCATCTTCATGGCTTCAATGACGACAACCACTTGATTTTCTTTGACCTGATCGCCTACACCTACGAGCACTTTAACGACCTTACCCGGAATAGACGCGCCGATTTCGAATTTATTTTCAGGGTCCGCCATAACCGCTACTTGTTCAGCGGAAGCTTCAAGGCGTGTGCCTTTGTCTTTGATGCCGATTTCACGGCGATTGCCGTTGACGTCAAAGACGAGTTTACGCGTACCGTCCGGATGAACCCGACCGATTTCAAGCAATTTAATAATCAGACGCTTGCCTTTTGCAATTTCGACTTCACAAGTCTCACCTTCATACATGCCATGGAAGAAGACATCCGATCCGATACGGGAAAGGTCCCCGAAATCTTGGCGGTATTCAAGGTAATCTTCAAATACTTTCGGATAGAGCGCATAACTGATGACTTCCTCTTCCGAAAACGGTCTTTTGAATTTCTCTTCAAGGTGTTTGCGAATGGCATCAAAGTCTTCATCTTCCAAAAGTTCGCCCGGGCGGCAAGTAATCGGTTCAATGCCCTTGAGAACAATTTTTTGAAGCGCTTCCGGGAATCCACCGTCAGGCTGTCCCATCATGCCTTGGAAGTAAGAAACGACCGAATCCGGGAATGCAAGGTCCTTCCCTTTTTCAAGAATGTTTTCAGCGGTTAAATCATTTTGAACCATGAAGATTGCCATGTCGCCGACTGCTTTTGAAGACGGTGTTACTTTGACAATATCGCCGAGCATGTCATTGACATCTTTAAACATTTCTTTGACTTCATCAAAGCGGTGTCCCAAACCGAAGCTTTCTACTTGAGGCTTGAGGTTGGAATATTGTCCGCCCGGAATTTCATATCGATAAATTTCGGCCGACGTGGACTTGAGATCGGATTCAAATTGCTTGTAAACCGGACGCACATCCTGCCAATAATTACTGATTTGTTGTAAGCTCTTCAAATCGACCCCGGTATCGCGATCGGTATTTTCAAGAGCGGCGACCACTGAGTTGAGTGCCGGCTGTGAAGTCAAACCAGACATACTCGACATCGCCATATCCGCAATATCAACACCTGCTTCAGCCGCCATCAGGATGGAAGAAACCCCGTTTCCTGTCGTATCGTGCGTATGCAAGTGAATTGGAATGCCGACATTTTCCTTGAGCGCTTTAACGAGTTTAAATGCCGCATAAGGCTTGAGAAGTGCGGACATATCCTTGATTCCGAGGATGTGTGCACCGCTCTTTTCAATCGCTTTTGCCTTTTCGACATAGTAGTTTAATGAATATTTATCGCGTGACGTATCGAGAATATCACCGGTATAACAAATGCATGCTTCGGCAACTTTTCCGGTCTTAAGCACTTCGTCAATAGCGATTTCCATTCCTTTTTGCCAGTTCAGGGAGTCGAAGATTCTGAAAACATCGATTCCGCGCTTTGCACTTTCTTGAATGAATGCGCGTACGACGTTATCCGGATAGTTCTTGTATCCGACGGCGTTGGCACCGCGAATCAACATTTGAAGCATAATATTCGGAACGCGTTCGCGTACTTTATCAAGTCGTTCCCACGGCGATTCTTTCAGGAACCGGTAAGCGACGTCAAAAGTTGCTCCGCCCCACATTTCAAGGGAAAACAATTGCGGTGCCAATTTTGCCGTTGCATCTGAAATTTTCTTAATATCGGCTGTTCTGAGGCGTGTTGCCAAGAGCGATTGCTGGGCATCACGCATGGTTGTATCCGTCAAAAGCAACCGTTTTTCAGATTTAATCCAGTCAACGAGTCCTTCAGCGCCGCGAGAATCCAAAATTTGTTTGGTACCCGGCAGGAATTCAATATTTTCAACATCCGGTACACGCGGCACATCGAATTCTTTCTTACCGCCCTTGGTTTCATTGACGACTTTTTCACCGATGAAAGACAAGACTTTGTATTCAATATCCGCTTTAGGTGTAATGTTGAAAAGGTCTTTGTGCTCTGCTATAAAGTTTGTATCACATTCCCCTTTCAGGAATTTTTCATGATGCAATACATTGAGCAAAAAGGCGATATTGGTTTTGACGCCTTGAATCTTCATTTCTCCCAAAGCGCGCTGTGACTTGCGCACAGCATCTTCCCAAGTTCTCCCGAGAGAAGTAGCTTTGACGAGGAGACTGTCATAATACGGGCTGATATTGGCTCCCGTAAATCCATTGCCGCCGTCCAGACGAATCCCGAATCCTGAACCTGAACGATATACGTCGATTCGCCCTGTATCCGGTGCAAAATTATTCATCGGATCTTCCGTCGTAATTCGACACTGAATGGAATATCCTCTCATTGTGACATCGTCTTGACTCTTGATGCCAATTTCAGGATCACTGAGTTTGTGGCCTTCCGCTACAAAAATCTGACTCTGAACAATATCAATACCCGTTACCATTTCGGTTACGGTATGTTCTACTTGAATTCTCGGGTTCATTTCAATAAAATAGTGATTTCCGCTCTTATCGACGAGGAATTCACATGTGCCTGCGCTTCTGTAGTTAACAGAACGTGCAATCTTTAAAGCATCTTCGCAAATGGCCGTTCTCAAAGCCGGATCTACCGAAAAAGCAGGTGTATATTCAATCACTTTTTGGTGACGTCTTTGAATGGAGCAATCGCGCTCGAACAGGTGCACAATATTGCCGTAGTTGTCACCCAGCACCTGAACTTCAATATGTTTCGGATTTTCAAGATACTTTTCAACGAAGACATCGTCAATACCGAATGCTTTTCGCGCTTCACTGCGCGCGGAATGGTATTCTCGGATCAAATCGCTTTCATGACGAACGATACGCATGCCGCGACCACCGCCGCCGGCAGACGCTTTCAAAATAACCGGATAACCGCAATAACGCGCCGCTTCAATGGCTTCTTCTTCTGTTTCAATCGGCTTTTCAACGCCCGGAATAACCGGTACGCCCACACTGATTGCCGCTTGTTTTGACTTAATCTTGTCGCCTAATTGATTCATCATGCGATTATCCGGGCCTATAAAAACAATGCCCGCTTCTTCACATTTTTTTGCAAACTCCGGATTTTCAGAAAGGAATCCGTAGCCCGGGTGAATCGCCTCAACACCCTTTTTCTTTGCCAATTGAATGATTTCATCGATGCTCAAATACCCTTCAATCGGATTTTTACCTTTACCTACTTGGTAAGATTCGTCTGCTTTTGTTCGAAACAGAGATTCTTTATCTTCTTCTGTGTAAATGGCCACAGTTCTTATACCGAGCTCATGACAAGCTCTGAAGACGCGTATGGCAATTTCTCCCCTGTTCGCGACAAGGATACGTTTAAACTTTTTCATTACTTCTCCCTCTTTTCCGTCTCCATTATGTCTACCATTTTGTTTTTATATCTAATTTAGCATAAAAATCATGAAAATTCTACGAAAATTATGAAGAAATGTTCATAAAAAAAAATATATACGCGAATTTTTATTCATGGCTGATTGTCATTTGCAATAAGGTGGTACTAATATAAAGTATACTGTATTTTAAGGTTGTGCTTTTTTTCGCTATGAAACAATATGCATCCGACCTTTTCTTTTTTAGCATTACACGAACAATAGGAGGAATATTTATGAAAGGTCTGTTTGACGCGATGACCGTAAAGGATGTCACGTTTAGAAATCGCATTGTCATGCCGCCTATGTGCATGTACAGCTCAGATGAAAACGGGTTTGTCCAACCCTTCCATTTAACACACTATGAAACGCGTGCCATCGGCGGCGCCGGGCTCATTATTTTAGAGGCGACAGCGGTTGAACCGAGAGGACGTATCTCATCCCGAGACCTGGGCATCTGGAGCGACGCACACATAGAAGGTCTCAAAGCAGTCGTAGACCGCATTCACGCTCACGGCGCCAAAGCCGGGATACAAATTGCACATGCCGGCAGAAAATCCACTGTTCTGACAGATGATGTTGTCGCCCCTTCCGCCATCTGCTTTGATGAAAAGGACCCCGAATATAAAACGCCGAGAGCCCTTTCAAGCGAAGAACTTCCCGAAATCGCCGCCCGATTCGGTGAAGCGGCAAGACGTGCCAATGAAGCCGGTTTTGATGTGGTTGAGATCCACGGTGCCCACGGTTACCTAATCAACGAGTTTTTGTCGCCGCTGACCAATAAGCGAACAGATGCATTTTCTCATTCGGAAAAGCGCGGGACTGCTTTTTTGAGATTGGTTTTGGAAGCGGTACACGCCAAATGGCCTGCCAATAAACCGCTTTTCCTGCGTGTTTCCGCAGAAGATTATGATGAATCAGGCAATCATGACACCGATATTGCCGAAGCCCTCAATCTGGTGAAAGATCTAGGTATCGACGTCATCAACGTCAGCTCAGGCGGCGTTATTTCCATCGGTGTCAAAGCCTATGACGGCTATCAAACGACATTTGCCGAGACCATCAAACAAAAGACGGGCCTCGCTGTTTTGACAGGTGGAAAAATCAGAATTCCCCAAATGGCAGATGAACTTTTTAAAAACGGCCGTGCCGATTTTGTATTCATTGGGCGACAACTTCTGATTCAACCGTATTGGCCGATTGAAGCGGCAAAAACACTGGGCATTGAGATTGATTATACACCGAAGCAATACTTGCGCTGGTATTCCCGTTAGCCAGATAATCTGCAATCAACCAGTCAACCATGCGCCCATAGCTTTTGGTGCCGTCTACTTGATGATTGCTTTTCAAATAGGCGTCATTGACCTGTTCCGCAGTCTCGCTCGCCTTTCCCTTGTAAGCTTTCCAAAATTGATTTTGAGCGTCCAGATCACGTCTGAGACCCTCTGAAAACAGCGCCTCCAGCTCTGCTGCCGAGGCGCTGTCTTGTGCTGCAAGCGCATTATAGGCATGAATCAGAGCAAGCATCGTTCCCGAATATCTAAAAATCGGATCCGGATGCGTTCGCGCAGTCAAATAGGCGATAAAATTGGCCTCATCTTCAGGGGCAAATCCGCGCTGGTGTGCCATTTCATGCAAAGTTGTCGCCGGTAATAACAGATCCGGAACGGCAACATTGACATTGGCTTCTGCCGTGTAAGGGAAAAAGACGCCTGTAATATTGGTATAGAGCATCCATTGAGACAAGGCAACAGGTTTAGGCCGCCCGTAAGCGCCGGACAGTTGGGGGATATCAGAATCAATGGCATCGTACCCCGCCTGCGCTTCTTCAAATACGGCGCTGTAGCCACCGGGAATGGTCATAACGCCCGTTGCATTTTCGGGAATTTCCGCCCGCAATGCATTTGCCGACCGTATGAGTGACTTTGTCAACTCATAAAGTTCTTCTTTCGCATAGGGTCGCACTTGCAGTCCCATCATATCTCCGATAGACATGCGGCTGTAATTAAATCCCCAGAGCACCATAAAACCGATGTAAAGCAGAGCGAGATACACCGCTATGTGATAAATCCATTTTAAGGCGCCACCTTTTATCATTTTAACGATCAATAAGATGACAAAAATCGGGACAAAAATCACGTGGCCGATGACGACCAGCTCTCCCAACGAAAAAGGGACAAGTCCTGTCAAACGGCTGATCCAAAATCGCAGCCCGTTTCCCGCGCCCAGCTGTTCATAGAGCGCCGGATACTTTTGAAAAAGCAATCCCATCCAATAGACCGTGGGGACGAGCAGAAAAACTAAAAGCCCGAGCCAATGTTTCCGCATGACTGGGTTAAGGCGAATTTTAGATGCCTTCCGACTTTCAAAAGTCTTTTCCGTCCCGTCTTTTAAAATTTTTTTCACTCACTGTCCTTCCATTTCTTCCGCAATTGCCGAGAGGTATACCCAGCGCTCCATTTTTTCCGATAAATCCGACTCCGCTTTTTCCTTTTCTGGAAGCAATGCTTCCAGCGCCATATAGTCACTTCCCGCCGCTTTAATCTGTTCCTCCAAATCGCCGACGCGCTGTTCGAGCGCCGCCATATCGTCCTCTATTTTCTCCCATTCTTTCTGTTCTTTGAAGCTGAAACGAATCGGCTTATTCTTTTTCGTCTCTCCCTGAACATTGGACTCAGATTTTTGTCCGTCCCGTTCCCCTTTATTTTTAAGCACCTCTGATTTTAGAGGCGTCGCTGTGGTTTCTGACAATTCTTTTAAAACGTCCTCCACGAGAAAGGCATAATTCCCGGAACGTTCAATCACACTGCCGTCCCCTCTTAAAATCAACAGTTTATCAGCAATTTTATCAAGCATATAGCGGTCATGTGAAACGAGAATGACGGTTCCTCTGAAATATTCAAGATACGCTTCGAGCACAGTCAATGTCTGCGTGTCCAAATCGTTGGTCGGTTCGTCCAGCATGAGCACATTCGGCGCTTCCATGAGCACCCTTAAAAGCTGAAGCCGGCGCTTTTCTCCGCCGGAAAGCTTTCCGATATACGACCATTGCAAATCCGATGAAAACAAGAACCGCTCCATCATTTGTGATGCCGTAATTCGCTCTCCCGAAGCGGTTTCAACGTATTCGCCACCTTCTTTGATCCATTCGACAGCGCGCATATCGCCCGGCATTTCCGCCATCTCCTGCGCAAAATAGCCTATTTTCACAGTTTCTCCCCATGAAATCTCCCCATCGTCCGGGTGAAGCTCTCCTGCCATAAGGCGCATCAAAGTTGATTTTCCCGCGCCGTTCTCACCGACGATTCCGATGCGATCGTATCTTTGAACGGTATAGGAAAAGTGATCGATCATCAAGCGATCTCCATATGAAAAACGCATACTTTCTATCTCGATCACCTTTTTACCCAGACGCGTCCCGGCGATATCCATCTCAAAACGATCCTTTGTTTCTGAAGACATGGATTCTTTAAGCGATTCAAATCGCTGAATTCTGGCTTTTTGTTTTGTTGAACGCGCTTGAGCCCCGCGCCGAATCCAAGCGAGTTCCCGTCTGTAGAGATTCATCTTCCTTGCTTCTCTGGCTTCTGCTTCCGTTTCTCGTTCCGATTTTTGCGACAGATACTGGGCATAATTGCCTGTATACATATAGACAGACCCATTATCCAGCTCCATGATTTCATTGACGACGCGATCCAAAAAGTATCGGTCATGTGTGATCATCATAAGGGCAGATTTCTGGGATTTTAAATACGTTTCGAGCCACTCTATGGTCAAGTGATCCAAATGGTTGGTCGGTTCATCCAAAATGAGCAAATCCGCTTTGTTAATCAGAGCAGCTGCCAGTGCAACGCGCTTTCTCTGTCCGCCTGAAAGCATCCCCATTTTTGCATCAAAATCAAAAATCCCCAGTTTAGTCAAAATGACTTTGGCTTCCTGCTCCAACGACCAGGCGTCCATCTCGTCCATTTTTTGAATCAAATCCATCAGCACTTCAGGTGTCGTTGATTCGGAAGAGGCGGCGCGTTCATATTGGCCTATCAGCTTCAAATTAGCCGATTCACCTCTAAAGACCTGCTCCATTACGTTGCGTTCGGGGTCAATTTCAATATTTTGAGGGAGGTATTCAATGCGCAACCCGCCAAGACGGGTTACCTGTCCCTCATCCGGCATCTCTGAACCTGCAATAATTTTCAAAAGCGTTGATTTTCCTGACCCGTTTACGCCGATAATACCGATTTTATCCGAATCGCTAATGCCAAAAGATATATCCTGAAGCAACGGCCGTTCACCGTATGCTTTTCTGAGTTTTGTTACTGTCAATAAATTCATGGTCTGTCCGCCTTTTTAAATAAAATCCTTTATGATTCTATCTTTATGGTTCTATCTCCCCGTTTTTATAGAAAACTACTGTTTGATTATAGCATTTTTACAGTCAAAAAAACAGGCGCTCCACCAACCCGACAACAGTTCAGCTCTCGTGGACAGCCCATAAAAAAAGAAGCCTCAAAAGGCTTCTTTCATTATT
>JASUTA010000070.1 GCA_030445805.1 Clostridiales bacterium | reverse complement strand
CAAGAACTACTTTTACTACTCTTATTGACCGTTTCATAAGTTGTGCATCTGGTACACATTTTGGTTATGAAGTAACCAACTCATAAAATTTGCGCTTATAAGCACAATCAATAACGTGGCAGTTGCCACAATCGGCAGTTGACCCGGCTGTCCGTATGGCCTTGGCGCCCGAAAGCGCGGTCAAGCAGTTCTTGATATCAAGAAACCTAAGAAAGTATATTATAAAATAAACACTTTGTCAATACGAACAGAACGCCTTTTTTAGAAATTCAAGGTGTGCCAATGTCGTTTTCGGCAAAATTATTTGCGCATTGTAAAAATCACTTGAAAGTAGAGTGTATCCGGATTTTCTTCCGGCAAAAGAACCGTCGCAAGGCCGCTGTTATTATACGTCATACGATCCATATAGCCCTCAGACGTCACTTGGCAGGAAAACGCAATGCCGTTCAATTCAAAATCGAATGATTGAAAGGTACCGTCTTCAATTTGTGCCGCCAGTGATTCTTCCCACCCGGAAAACAGTGTGGCCTCCTCTTGTGCGCCGGCAAAAGCAAGTGCCGACAAAACCAAATAGGCATCGTAAGAATAGACCGGGCGGTCACTGCCTTCTCGCTCGATTTCAAATGAAATTTCACGGATTGCCCCATTTTCGCTCGTAAAATAGAAAACCGGCTTTTCTACGTAGGTGAAAACACTGTAAAGGTCATCATTTATAGACTCTTTTTTCCAGGTGCCGCTTTCATCCAAGTAGTCATTTCCAAAATCAATGCCATAGTAATCGGCATAGTGATTGAAATTTTGAACGAATTCCGCTACCGTTAAATCGCCTCGGTTCGGCGGAATGCGCGCCCATAAAGTAAGCCCGGCAATCATAAGAACCATACACGCCACTGTGCCGATGTAAATGACGCTTTGATACCATGCAGAGTGAGCCCATTCGTATGCATATGGCGCATCCCAAGGCTGTCTAATTCCTTCCCGTGAACGCTTATAGCTCTTCCACAGACAAACCAAATTGTAAATCGGAATCGAGTACCCTATGCCTCTTCCGATCACTTGAAACGTCCGCGCCAACCCATCTTCATAAGATAACCGTTCGCCGTCTTCATACGTCAGCCGCAGACCGAGAATGCGTTTCCCGATCGTCGTCCCGAATCGCTTCAAGAGGAGGGGTTCAATAAAAAGCATCATCGCCATTACAACCGCGATGTCCACCAGATCACCGATTTTGCTTCGTCTGAAAACGTCCATTCCCATCATTGAAAATAGAAAAGCAGTCCACAGCACATTATAAATCGCGTAATCGAGCATTCTCGCAAGATAGCGCCGCCAAGGGCTAAAGTCAGCCGGTTTTGCTGTTTCAATCATCTGTCATTCCTTTCCGAAAAATGCCTTCCACTGTTGTTTTTCTCTCTGTCCCTGCCCATAACCGAGTGCATAGCTCTGAGCCAATTTATCCGCCCGGATTTCACGGCTCGACACCGGCATCATTTCCGGATAGACGAGGTACGCTTTCCCCTCGCTTTCCAAAGCCTCTAATTCATCCAGTGTTTGATTGTACACCACATGCCTTTGCATCATCGCCTCGATCACCTGCGGGTAATGGCGATAATACGCGCGAATCGCACCCGAAAACTGCATCGGCTTCTTTCTGTAGCCTTTCGGCCGGCTTAAAACCACGAAAAATTTCTTGTACCCGTCCTCTTTGGCGACGTCGAGCGCAATGCCGCCTCCCAAGCCCCCGTCGACATAAATATGATCGCGGTAATGTGTCGGTGGCATAAAAATAGGCATGGACGACGACGAACGCACAATCTTCATCAAATCGGTCAGAGACTGAATGTCCTCCCTTGAAAAATAGTGAAGCGCGCCGGTTTCCCGATCAAAAGCCCCGATCCGAAGCTTGGCGGGATTCTGTTCAAACGTGTTAAAATCAAAGGGAAAAGCCGCGTTCGGTAATGAAATTTCTTCATAGAGATACTTGGCTCTGAAATAGCCTTCTCCTTTAAAAAAGAAGCGCCAGCCGCCGAAATTAGGATCTTCTACCAAATCGACAAAGGATGCTTTTACCCGATGCATATCCCTTGAAATATAATTGACCGTATGGCTCGACCCGGCAGAAATCCCCGCCACGTAGTCAAAAAACAGTTCACTTTCGAGGAGCGTATTGACGATACCCGCCGTATAACTCCCGCGCATGCCGCCCCCTTCAAAGATGAGCGCTGTGTCATGTATATTGTTTTGAAGTTGCATGAATGCCTCCGAATAAACTTGCTCTTAATTATGGTCTATTATACCATCTCTTTGGTAAAAGTATCAAACGTCTCATACATCAAAGATTCTTTTCTCACGTATCACAGTTTCTTTTCCAACCGCTTTCCCGTATAATAGAAAAAAGAAAAAGCTCAAAAAGAAAGGACCCAAACATGAAATTTTACATGGCCCCACTGGAAGGCATCACCACCTATCTCTATCGCAATGCCTACCATCAGCTTTTCGAACCCATGGATAAATATTTTACACCGTTTATCTCAACCAATCAGCAGACGCATTTCAGCGCCAAAGATAAAAAGGAAATTCTGCCGGAAAACAACGCCGGACTTCCCGTCGTGCCGCAGATTTTAACCAATAAATCCGATGAATTCATCACCACGGCAAACGCCATTTGCACTTATGGCTATGACGAAGTCAACCTCAATTTAGGATGTCCTTCCAACACAGTCGTCGCAAAAAATAAAGGCTCCGGATTTTTATTTCATCAGGAGCAATTGGATCGGTTTCTAGATGATATCTATAGCAGGGGGACGATGAAAATTTCTATCAAAACGCGCCTCGGGAAATACGATCCGGAGGAATTCTATGCACTCATCGCTATTTTTAAAAAATATCCGCTGTCCGAGTTGATTGTTCATCCCAGAATCACAAAGAACATGTACAAAAATACGCCGAATTTAAAAGTCTATAAAGAAACCACCGCAAACCTTCCGTTTCCGGTCTGCTACAACGGCGATTTATTCACTGTCTCTGACTTTCAAACGCTTACGTCGCAATTTCCCGATCTCGATACCGTCATGCTCGGGCGCGGCGCTATCAGCAATCCGGCGCTTCTCGGTCTCATTAAAGGGAAAGATCTGCCGGATAAAATGCAGTTTCTCGCTTTTCACGACCGATTGCTTGAAGCGTACCAGACCATACTGTCGGGCGACCGAAACGTGCTGTACAAAATGCGCGAATTTTGGTTCTATCTGATTCACCTGTTTACCAACTCAAAACAATACGGCAAAAAAATCAAAAAATGCGAAGACATGGCCGCCTATCGCTTGATCGTCGCGTCGCTCTTCAGAGAAGAAGCCCTCATTCCCGACAGCGACGGTTTCCGAACAGCAATGATAGAACGCCTTTGATTCAAGGCACTCTAAGCGGCAAACCCATGCATCCAGTCCGCCTTTTTGTAATAGATCATAAAGCTGACCGAACTCAGGAACCACGTTAGCGGATACGCCCAAAAAACCACGCGAATATCCGGAATAAAATGGACGGTTGTCGTAATATAGATGATTCGAACGACACACCAGAACAGGAGCATCACAATCATCGGCACCGTCGTCTTTCCCGCACCCCTTAAAATCCCGGCGACACAGTGGGAAAAAGACAGCAGAAAGTAAAAAGGCGCTTCGATGCGCATCTGCGTCACACCGAATTGAATCACATCCGGATCACCGTTAAACGCACCGATCAAAATCGGTGCCGTCACCCACATAAAAATACCAACGGCTTCCGCCAGAACAACGCCCGCTGTAATACCGAAGCGGGCGCCTTGCCGTGCCCGATCGTAGGCTTTTGCCCCAAGGTTTTGTCCGATAAACGTCGTCAGCGCGACGCTGAAACTCGTAATCGGCAGGAATGCAAATCCCTCCAGTTTAGAATAGCTGCCGCACCCGGCCATAGCCACATTTCCGAAGCTGTTGATATTGGACTGAACGATGACATTGGCAAACCCGATCACAGAATTTTGAACACCGGTCGGAATACCTAGCTTTAATATGCGAATCAACATATCCATATGTATGCGAATGCGTGTCAGTTCAATACGGTGCGGTCCGTCGACGTTCATCAGTTTGACCAGCCCGAGCCCGGCGCTGAAAAATTGTGAAAGAACCGTGGCAAAAGCCGCTCCGGCAACACCCCATCCGAATCCGACCACAAAAATCAAATCCAAAACAACATTGATTCCCGATGCCACCATCAAATAATGCAGTGGGTGTCTGCTGTCGCCCATCGCCTGAAAAATGCCCATACACGTATTGTACATAACAATGCCCAGACCGCCGGCAAAATAAAGTCTGAAATAGAGCACCGAACTCGGAAATACCGATTCCGGCGTCCCCATCATTCTGAGCATCCACGGTGAAAAGATGACCCCCGCAACCGTCACAATAACGCCTGCAATGAGACCAAACGCAACCGTTGTATGGATGGCCTTTGAAAGAGCATCCATATTCCGCTCTCCAAAGTACCGTGCAATAATCACACTCGCGCCAATAAAAATACCGTATATAAACCCGATAATCAAAAAAATTAAGCTCCCTGAGGAGCTTACTGCAGCAAGGGCGTCTGCTCCGACAAAGTTCCCGACAACCCATGAGTCAACAATGTTATAGAGTTGTTGAAACAGGTTGCCGAGAAAAATCGGCAGAGCAAACAGCACCAATTTATTTGAAATTTTTCCCTCAGTCATCATTGCGTCCTCATCTCAAAATAAGTCTCTCTGAATAGTAATCATAAGCTTCTCAGCGTAAATATGCAAGTCGTTTTCCAACTTGTTTCACAGAATTCACATTGAGCGAGGATGCAGCACTATTTTTACACAGTTCTCTTTCATCTGTTTGCGGTTTTGCCGCTCTTCTATTTATAGGATTTCTTGAGAACTTCAATCACATCTTCATGTGTCATTTCATATGGGTTGGCATAAAACAGTCCGCCCATCGTCTCGCGTGCATTGGTTGCAATCTTGTCAAATTCATCCGGTGTAATTCCGTAATCACTCATCTTAAGTGCATCCACCCCACAAGATTTTTGAAGGGCTACCAGTTCCGTAATGAAATCTTCCGGTTTGTCTGCCGTTTTATTGCCCAGAGCCTTGGCCATGGCAATGAACCGATCATCACAGGCATGTTTTTCAATAAAGAACTCATGGAACGCCTTTGAAATCATAATCAGACCTGCGCCATGCGGTAAATCTTGATGATAAGCGCTCATAGCGTGTTCAATAGAATGTTCTGCCGTCGTCACACTGACTGTCATGACAACACCGGATAAGGTATTTGCAAAAGCCATATGCTCTCTGGCTTCCGCATCATTTCCGTCTTTTACCGCACGCTCAAGGTATTTTCCGACATTTTCAATGGACGTCAAAGCGTACATATCACTCATCAGACTCGCAAATTTTGAAATGTAGCTTTCCGTTGAATGAAAGAGGGCATCAAAGCCTTGATAAGCCGTAAACTTAGGCGGAACCGACTTCATAAGTTCCGAATCGATAATTGAAAGTACCGGGAAGAGTCGATCATCTCCGCCGAATCCGATCTTTTCATTGGTTTCATCATTGGTGACCACACCCCATTGATCGGCTTCTGAACCCGTCCCCGCCGTCGTTGTAATACAAACCACCGGAAGTGGTGCCTCTGCGAGCGGTTGTCCTTTTCCCGTTCCGCCGGAAACATAGTCCCACACATCACCGTCATTGGTCGCCATAGCCGCCATCGCTTTGGATGCATCCATTACACTTCCGCCGCCGAGCGCCACAATAAAATCACAATCATTTTCTCTGGCCGCTTTTGCGCCCGCCATAACCGTCGTTCTCAGTGGATTCGGTTGAACCTTGTCAAACACAACGCTCTCGACACCGGCTTCGGAAAGCTCTTTCAGTGTACGATCCAAAGCGCCATTGGCACGCGTGGATTTCCCGTTGGAAATGACGACCATCGCTTTTTTACCGGGCAATTTTTGTTCATGCAATTCATTCAATCGGCCGCTTCCGAATAGGAACCGCGTCGGGACATACATATTAAAACTCATTTTCATTACCTCCATTGACTTAAATTTAGATTTATGTTAAAGTCGTTCTATCAAGTACAACTTAATTCTACAACTTAAAGTTAACTTTAAGTCAACTACTTTTTATAAATTTATTTTCGGAGGACATGTATGGTCTACACAGTCGGAGAAATTTCCAAAAAACTCGGCATCCCCGCTTCTACCATTCGATATTATGATAAAGAAGGTCTGCTCCCATTTGTCGAGCGGTCCAGCGGCGGCATCCGCATGTTTAAAGAAGACGACATTCCCGGACTTGAGATTATTGAATGCCTCAAGAAAACGGGAATGCCGATTAAAGAAATCAAACATTTTATTGACTATTGCGTGGAGGGCGATTCTAAAATTGACGAGCGCCTTTCCATTATTGAAGCTCAAAAAAATGCTGTCATCAAGCAAATGAAAGAAATGCAAAGCATGCTCGACATGCTGAATTATAAAACCTGGTATTATCAAACCGCAAAAGAAGCAGGGACTTGTGCCATTCATGACCGCATGGACTTGAAAGACGTTCCGAAAAAATACCACCGGTACAAGCTACCGAAGTCATCTGCCATCATCCCTATGACATCGAAAACGGTTTCTTGGTAATCGGCTCCGCGAGCGCTTCTAAAATCACATTTGAAAATTTAATTCAAAAATTCAATCCGAAAATTCAATCTGAAAATTTCAAAACCATTTTTCCGGAAAAAGAAAGGACTGCGACAGTTGTGCAGTCCTTTATCGTTTCTTGGTCTATTCTAATTTGCTCTATTTTTCCTGTTCATAGAGCGCAATACCGCGCTTGAGTCGTCTCAGGGCATCATCGAGAACAGCGGTTGGACAGGCGATATTCATTCTCAAAAATAAATTGCCGTTTCCCCTGTACTCACTTCCCTCAGAGAGATAAAGCCCCGTTTTTTCACGAAGGTAGTGCTGAAGCACCGTTGTATCGGATGTAATCCGGCTGCAATCCAGCCAGAGCAGGTATGTGGCTTGTGAGTGAATCAACCGAATACTTGGCAGTTCTCTCTCTAAAAATTCGGCCACGGAATCCTTGTTGGACTTGATATACCCTCTGAGTGCGTCCAACCATTCACCGCCTTCTGTAAAAGCCGCAATGACAGCATCGATTGCAAAGGCATTCGGCTCGGCCACTTCATCCGAATTGAGCCCCCGCTCCATCTTAAAGCGCAAAGCTTCATTGGGAATGGAAACAAACGCCGATTGCAACCCGGCGATGTTAAAGGCTTTACTCGCCGACAAGCAGGTCACACTGTTTTGTGCACACACATCTGAAACGGATGCAAACGGAATGTACGCCTGTCCCGGATCTGTTAAATCACAATGAATTTCATCCGAAATCACCGTCACGTGGTGTTTCAGGCACAGGTCACCGATTTTAGCCAGTTCTTCCCGAGACCAAATCTTTCCCACCGGATTATGCGGATTGCAAAGAATCATCAGCGTCGTAAGCGGCAAAGCCAACTTCGCTTCCAAATCCTCAAAATCAATGCTGTATGCCGTGCCGTCATAGCTCAATTCGCTCTCGACGACGTGTCTGCCGTGGTTTTCAATCGAATTGAAAAATATATTATACACCGGCGACTGCACGAGTACATTGTCACCGACATTGGTCAATCGTTTGACTGCTGTGGAAATCGCCGGAACAATTCCGGTACAAAAAATCAGATCTTCTCTGCCGAGTGTGTGTTGGTGCCGTGTTTCCCACCAGTTTATAATGGCGTCTTTCCAAGCCTCGGGAACAACTGTATACCCGAAGATACCGTTTTTGACGCGATTTTCCAAAGCTTTTTGAATGACAGGGGCCGCTTTGAAATCCATGTCAGCAACCCAAAGCGGCAATTCCCCTTCTCCGATATCCCATTTGAGTGAATGTGTCTGTCTTCTTTCGTTAATCTGATCGAAATTAAACGGCATAAGGCGCCCTCCTACTCAGATGCATTTTTCTCCAAAATGATTTCTGTATCTTTTTCATTCATTTCGTCGTTGTCAAAGATGATTTCATCAATGTCATGTGCCTGAATGCGACCGGAATACGGATTTTTAACACTATCGATTCGACTGTCAACCGTCGCATCAACCGTTGAATATTCAAAAGCCAAAGTCGTATTCAAAAGCTTGCAGTCTCTCAAAACGACATTGTCCATGTAGCACATGCCTTGAAGGCTTTCAATGGTGCAATTGACCAATGTGACGTTTTTTGAATTCCAGCCCAAGTACTCTCCCAAAATATAAGAGTCATACACTGTAACATTTTCACAGTTCCAAAAAGCGTCTTTTGAAAGCATGCGCGCGTTTCTGACTGTGATGTTCTTCCCGCCGTCAAACCCGTAGTTACCGACGAGAGTCAGTCCGTCAATCTCAATATCGGAGCTGCCCATGCCGAAATAATCGCCCTTAGCCGTTACGTCTTTCATCTTAATACGGCTACAGTTCCACAGTGTCTCCTGAGCATTGGGCATCGTCACTTTTTCAAGCGTCAAATCAGAACACCGTCTGAATGTCTTCGGCGCCTCAATGGTGGTATTTTGAATTGTCATATTGTGGCTGTACCAGATGCCGGAGCGCGCCATTTCAAAAAGCACACCATTTGTCATCTTGATATCGTTAGCGTACCAAAGTGGGTATTTCCACTGAAAAAGTGTATTGTCTAACGTGATGTTTTTACTTTCTTTAAGCGGGGATTCCCCGTCGGCAAAGGTGCAATACTCGAGTGTCAAGTCGCGGCTTTGAAACAATGCCCTTTCTCCGACGAATTTTTGTTGTACGTATTTCTCCATCTCATGTTTCCTTTCAAATCGTCTATTTTATTGTATTGATCATTCACGAACCTAACACAAACCCTTTTCCATCATACACCTTAAAGTTTGCTTTAGGTCAAGCCTTTTTTAAAGTGCTTTTTCAGTGGCACTATCCGTGAAATATAAAACAATATCATGCACCGCTTCTATTATAACAAATGCACCCACCTTGTAAAGCAGAATAAAAAAAGGAACGTCGTCTATGCGACGCCCCTTATTACAAAGACAGCGATGCCCTTTTAGCGCAAATCGTCTTTGCAAATTAAAGCGATTATTTTACATATTGTTTTAACATTTCCGTGAGCATTTTTTGATTGTGCGGTTCCAGCGTTGTCAGCGGAGGACGGCATAATCCTGCATCGAGCGCTCCGCCCAAAATATGGAGCGCGGCCTTGACCGGCATCGGGTTGACTTCACAGAAAAGCGCCTTGATAAACGGAATGAGTCTTAACTGAATGTCCAAACTGTCTTGAAGTTTGCCTTCCAAATAAAGGGCAACCATGTCATGCATTTCTCTCGGCAGAACATTGGCTACAACCGAAATTACGCCGACTCCGCCCATTGCAAGAAGCGGGAGCACTTGATCGTCATTGCCCGAATAGAGGTCGAGCTTCCCGGCACATTTATGCATGAGTTCCGCAACCTGAGCAATATTGCCGCTTGCCTCTTTGATGCCGACGATGTTGTCAATCTCTGAAAGTTTCAGCGCTGTGTCCGGAGCGATGTTCATACCGGTTCTTCCGGGGACATTATAGAGAATCAGCGGAATGTGAACCGCGTCCGCAAGCGCTTTATAATGCTCGTAAAGTCCTTTTTGACTGGTTTTATTGTAGTAAGGGGTCACGTGCAGAAGACCGTCCGCTCCTGCCGCTTCGGCACGTTTAGAAAGATTGATCCCGTGTTTTGTGTCATTACTGCCTGCGCCTGCAATCACCGGAACGCGTTTATTGGTGTACTTGACGGCTGCGGCAATACAATCGATTTGCTCCTCATCTGTGAGTGTTGATGCCTCTCCTGTCGTCCCGCAAATAATGATCGCGTCTGTTCCGTTTTCGATTTGGAAATTGATCAATCCCTCCAAGCGGTCATAATCAACGGATAAATCTTCTTTGAATGGTGTAACAATCGCCACACCGGATCCTTTAAAAAGTGCCATGTTTTTCTCCTTTTCTTTATCTTTATCTTTATCATAAAATTCGGCATAAAAAAACAGCTAGCGAGTACTAGCTGTGGACAAATCAACTTAAATAAATGAATCACCGTAGCACTCCATACGCTTTTTCAGCCTATGACAGTTGGATAGCTCTTAACTGACCAACCAGATTGCAACGACGTGGGCCGCTGCGCACTTCGGCACCTTTGCCTTTCAACGTTTCTCAAATGTACCCACATACATCAAAACGCCTAATCATCATTGGTGCACCTCTACTCTATTAAATTAGTACTATGATACCGTTTCAATGTACGGATGTCAATACTTATTGTTTAATTTGTTGCATGTGCGCCCCGTTTTGTATGACGATCGCTTTCAACGAATTTAGTTAAAGAGCCATATCGTTGTCTTTTCGGATATCTCCAATCCGAGTTTGTTCTGCAATGCAATGGACTTGTCGTTTGCGGTAACAACCTGGCAAAAGGGCGTCTCGCCACGATTTAAGAAATCATTGATTAAATAAGATTCCAGTTGTTGCCCGTATCCTTTCCGCCGATATTCAGGGAAAATCTCCAACAATCCCATACTGCCTTCCAGGTGTACCCCAATAAATCCGGCCAAATGACCTTCATCAAAAATGCCCCACAATTGCTTTCTATCAATGAGTATTTCAATGTAAAGTCGACTATTGGTTGCATTGTATTTCTCAAAAACTTGGTCGATATACTCGGGGGTTAAAAGCCTGATCGCTTCAAAATGACCGCTAATGTGCTGCTTTTTTCGATAAATCGCCTGATAAACTTCAAACTGATGAGAAAAGTCGCCATTTCCGCAGAGCAGATCGGCAATCTCTTTTTGGTGAACCGCAAACATCGTATACGCTTTAAAGTCGATCAGCTCTTGACATTTTTCAATGGCCTGCATGCTGATCATACACGTTTCACTGTTCTGCTCGTATAGGATGACGCCATCCTCTTCCGCATATAAAATATCGGCCGTCCCACGTCGTATGGGCTCCAGCATATCAATGTGGGAGCATTCATCATTGGATAAATACCGAATTGCTTTTTCGCGATTTGAGCACATCTACTTTTCTCCGGCATTAATCTGGCAGTTGTTGACACAAGCAATTGCATTCAAGCTTCGCGGATAGCCAATGTAAGGCAAGCATTGAGAAATTACCCGAATTAAAAAGTTTGAATCATTTCCGAGTCTAAAATTGCCGAATACATGACTCGTCAGTTGGGATTCACATCCTCCTTGTGCCGCTAAATAGCAAAACGTAATCATTTCACGCTGCTTTAGATCGAGACCTTTTCTTGTATAATAGTCTCCAAAACAGTTGGCAGCCAACCAGCGATTGATATGCCCACCCTTCCAAAAATCTTTCATGCCTTCACCAAAAATATTGACTTGGGTTTGGGCGCCTTTCTCCAAACGGTCTTCCGACGTAGTCGTTTCTTGATATTCCAAAGGTTGTGCTATTCCGAGTTTGTTCATAACGGCATTGGTTGCGTCCAAAAATGGATAGACTTTCCCTATTCCAAGATAAGCGACAGCTTGGTATACCACTTCTTTTGCCTCTTGCGGCGTCAAAATTTTATCCGACAATGCTTCTTCAAGCATCATTCTGAAAATTTCCATCCCCTGGCATCCGATCAGTGCGGCAAGAATCGCCATGTAGCGTGTTTTATCGTCCAGTTCCATCCCGGGTTCATTTATGACTTCAATTTCGGCAAAGGCTTCAAATCGTTCTAAAAATTCAAAATCTGCCGGCTCTAATTTCTTTAATTCCATAAGTGAAATCTCCTTAAGTTCTGCTCCAAAAATTCTATTTTAACGCTCTATTCCAATGTACCATTCTCTATTCCAATGTACCATAAGTTTCATCCGAAACAGGTTCAAGCCATTCATTAGAGGTCCCTTCACCCGGTACTTCTACAGAAATGTGCGAAAACCAACTGTCAGATTTAGCGCCATGCCAGTGCTTTACATTTGCAGGAATGGTAATCACCGTTCCCGGAACAAGGCTTATAGGCGCTTGACCTTCCACCTGGTACCAGCCTTCTCCTGCTGTACAGATTAAAATTTGCCCACCGTTTTTTGTGGCATGGTGAATGTGCCAATTGTTGCGACACCCCGGCTCAAATGTGACGTTCGCCATAAATAACGGTGATTTCCCGAATTCCGTCAGTGGGTTTAGGAAAGAATTCCCGACAAAATATTGAGCGAACATCGTGTTTTCTGTTCCTTTTCCAAACATGTTGATTTCATTAAATTTCGATTCATCTCTGTACTTCATATTTATTACCTCCTATTTTTCAGCCAAATACTTGTTGGCACTACAATCTGCATTCCAATCTGCATTCCAAATCCTCATTTTAATATTTTCGCAATAATATCCACGTGTTGATTATTTCTTTTGAGTGTATTATAA
>JASUTA010000069.1 GCA_030445805.1 Clostridiales bacterium | reverse complement strand
GGCAAGTGAACTCCAAGCGTATACATTGACAGACCGTGCAACTTATCTGGCACTTAGAGACAACTTGGATCTCGACATCATCGTTGAAGGAGACGACAATCTCTTCAATCAATATGGTGTTATCGCGGTTAACCCGGCTAAAAATGATCTGATCAATGCGGAAGGTGCGCAAGCGTTCATCGATTGGATTTTGTCACCTGAAACACAAGCCCTGATCGGCGAATACGGCGTTGACACTTACGGTCAGGCACTCTTTACGCCTAATGCAAAATAAATAAAATTCTGCCGAGGCTTGAATGACCTATTTTTTAGACAGTTTTAAAGAAGCAATTTCATTACTTACGACATTTGACCAAGAGGTGTACGGCATTATTGTGCTGTCCCTCTTTGTGTCTTTTTCATCTACTGTGGTTGCCACACTCATCGGTGTGCCGTCAGGATTGGCGCTGGGGCTGAATGAGTTTAGAGGCAAGGCGATGCTCACGCGTATCATTTATACGATGATGAGTTTGCCGACAGTGGTGGTCGGACTTACGGTTGCCATATTGCTCTCCAGGAGGGGGGCATTTGGCAGCCTTGAACTATTGTATACACCTGCGGCGATGGTTATTGCACAGACGGTACTCGTCACGCCGATCATCACCGGAATTGTGTTCAATGCGTCAAAAGCCAACGGAGAAGAAGTGAAACGCGTCTGTAAGACGCTTGGCGGGAATTCCCGTGATGTCATATGGCTTTTGGTGGCAGAACTCAAAATCAATTTACTGATTGCAGTCGTGACCGGTTTTGGCCGCGCCATATCTGAAGTGGGTGCGGTAATGATCGTCGGCGGCAATATCAAATATCATACGCGGGTTATGACCACGTACATTGCCATGAACAACGGTATGGGGAATTATTCAAAAGCACTGGCCATGGGGTTGGTTCTCCTTTTGATTTCCTTTATTGTCAATACGGTGCTGTATCATTTTGGGATGGAGGCTTCGGATGATCATTGAGATAAATTCTGTCAAAAAGATCTATCGGAATCGATGCGTCTTAAATATTCCAAGTTTGACTTTGGCTCAGCCTGTGATTTATGGTGTTGTCGGGGAAAACGGAGCGGGGAAATCCACATTTTTAAAACTCATTGCAGGGCTGGAACCGGTTTCACAGGGGGAAATTTCATACAACGGAAAACCGTTGTCCGCGGAGACGATCAAGCAGATTACATATGTCAGTCAATCACCTTATTTGCTGAAGAGAAGCGTATACGACAACATTATATATCCGCTCCGGCTGCGTCAGGTCCCTGAAAATGAAGCCCATACGCGTGTTGAAAAAATGATGGCAATGCTTCAAATCGAATCGCTGAGAGATCGCGGTGCCCATCGGCTTTCTGCAGGAGAAACGCAGAAAGTTGCTTTAGCGCGCGCGCTGGTTTTTGAACCGGAAGTGCTGTTGCTCGACGAGCCGACGGCGAATATTGATTCGGATACCATTGCATTGATTGAACGGGTTTTAAAAGATCGAAAAGGGATGATGACAATGCATATTTCTCATAACAGGGATCAAGTCAAGCGCCTGTGTGATGAAGTTCTGCATCTTTCAAAGGGAGAACTTTTGACAACTGAATATTAAACCGAACAAACTGTTTTTAAGAGCAGTGGTTCTGGCCAATAAAGCGTTCCGAATGGCTTTACTGACCTAAATATACATTTATTAAGGGGGAAAGCTTATGAAATCGGTGATTTTCGAAAAGCCGCATGAAGCGGTTCAGGCAATTGCAAAAAGTGAAAATGCATTTGTCTTGTTCAGCTCACCTGAGACGGTTCATGAACTGTCAAAGGATGTGAAAGAAAACACTGTACTTTGTTCTGTGGCGGGGGAATACGGGGGAAGAGGCTATCAGAGCGGCATCATTTCAGGATTTGAATATGATCCTGCGATTGCGCAAATCGTGCCGATAGAAGCCATTCCTGCTATGAGCAAAGACGCACTCAAAAAAGCTTACGAAAAAGTAAAGACTAATCCCAATGCTTTTTTATTTCTTCTGTGTGACGGGTTGTCCAGCATGGAAGAAAAAATTATAACCTCACTTTATTTTTTAGACAATAAGTTCAAGGTCATCGGGGGATCGGCCGGGGACGATTTGTCATTTACGGAAACGCCGATTTATATCGGAAGTGAACGTGTACATAGCTTAGGCATGTTTTTTGATTGCAAAAGCAAAACGCATCTCATTAAAGAAAATATTTACAAGCCTTCCGGAAAGGAATTGCTCGTTACGGAAGCCGAACCGATGAAGCGCATTGTAAAATCTTTCAACGGAAAACCGGCCAGTACGGAATATGCCCGCTTACTTGGCGTGCCGGAATCCGATCTCCAAAACCATTTTATGAATCGTCCCTTGGGTATGGTTTATGGTGATGAAGTCTATATTGCCTCTCCTCAAAAAATCAATTCGGATAAATCAATTTCCTTTTATTGCCAAATCATACCGAATTCATTCGTCAAAATTCTGGAACCTCTCGAGCCTCAGGAAATCGTTAAGCAAACGTTGAGTGCCATTCCGTTCAGACCTCATTTTGTGTTGGCAATCAACTGCATTTTGAGAAGTCTCAAATTTCAGGAAGAGGGTCTCTGGCCGATCATCGACCGATCTATATTGGGTTTTTGTAGCAATACGACCGGTTTTGTCAGCTATGGAGAACAGTTTTATCAACGTCATGTGAACCAGACCATGGTCCTTTTGGCAATTGAATAGAGGGGGATTGAAGATGATTAAAGTATTCAATAAGAAGGAAGCGGCACCCCGGGGAAACGTAGAAAAGAAAGTCGAAATGAAAGTCGAAACGAAAGTGCAAGCGGATGCGGAGGATCAAAATAAATCACGTTTGTCTTTGGTCGGCGATTTTGCCGGAGATGCGGAACGCAAGATGATGCAACTCTTAAAAGAAGACGGAGAAATGACGCATGCGTTAAGTGAACTTCTGTCCGGAACAGAATACACGCTGGATGAAATTCGTCAAGTAGAAAAGCAAATCATGCGACTGGATGACAGCATTGTCATGACCAATTCATCGGTTGAAGCCGTTTCAAAGCGACTTGAAGATTCATCCAATGTGATTGAAAATACGCGCGAAGGTTATATCCATATGGCGCATAAGATGGATGAAGTGTCAGAAGTCTTTGCGGATCTCAGAAACTTATTTGAGCAATTAAATCTCCATTATCAAGAGATTCAAAAGTTTACAAATATGATTACAAATGTCGCCAATCAAACGCGGTTACTATCACTCAATGCCTCTATTGAAGCGGCACGTGTCGGCGCGGCTGGCGCAGGATTTTCCGTCGTCGCCAATGAAATCAAAAAACTATCGGATGAATCTCAAAAAAATGCGACGGACATCATCGGATCTTTGAAATTGATGACGGAGACCATCAATCGATTGAACGAAAAGTCGAGCGGCGGCAGTGAAGTGGTCACAGAAACAAAGAAAATGGTGACGGCATCCGAACAATTGATCGATGGCATCGTCGAAGCGGAAAATCGCGTGAGAGATCGCGTTGAAGAAGTGAAAGTGTCACAGAATACAAACATCGAGGCCATCAAGAAAATCACGGATAACTTAGGAAATGTTGCCCAAAAATCCGATGATGAAAATCAGCAATTAAACGGCTTGATTTCAGAGGTTAATCGAAAAACGGAGTACTATTCTTATATTTTAAATCACTTAGACCAAATCGGGTTGATGACTGATAAAAAGAAATTGTAAGTCAACCGAAGCGAAAAGTGAAAAAAGAATTAAATAAAGGGGAAAATAGAAACCGTGTCTTGATGGATGCGGTTTTTTATAAATAGAAAACTAAAATTGAGGCTATAAAAATAGAAAAAAATAGCAATAAATAATAAATTTATGATACACTTTTGTTGGCATATTTAAATGGAACGGTATGTTGAAAGAAACGATTAGAGCGAGGTCGTTTTTGCTCAAGCGTTTTGAGACGACATTAATATTTGTAAGAAGGCAAACAGATCAGGTAAATATCTTAAAAGAGGAGGCCTCCATTGAGAAGGAACGGTGAGGAACGGCGGAATAACCGGGAAGGGTTGGCCGCCTCCGGCTACACCAATACTTCCGTCGTGCATTGTCTCTAAAGGTTGTGCCGTTTCTTGTGGGGTGTAAATAGATGTCGGGTACCTGGATTGAGGCACTGACAAAAAGGCAGATTGTGGATCTGTCAAAGTAGCATCTTGTCCTGACGCGTTCAAACTGTGGTTGTGAGCCGGCATATTATCTGTTGAAAGTGTCGCATATAAGTTTCCGCCTTGATCGCCCCTGTCATAAGTATTCCCTCGGTGCATCGGAAAGCGATCGCGGCGCAAGTCGGGCAAATTAAAATAAGTAGTTCCGTTGCCGCTGTAAGCGGTTCCCAAAAGGGAATAAAGAGCGGCATATTGGGCAATTTCCAGGGCAGTACCATCGCAGAACATCCAGTCTCTCGGTGCGTAGTTCCCTGCGAACATTGTAATTTCTCCTACATAATAATCAGACATAAAAAGCCTCCTCTAATAAGGGTTAAATGGAAGTATGCACGATTATGACCTCTGAGGATATACCCCGTCATAACAAATCATAAAAGTCAGTGTCGAAATCGGGGGATGCATTTGAAGCGGAGCGGAGGCACCTGAAGTGCCGATGCAATTCGGGGCCATTTGAACAGTATCAGGGGCATTGGCATCGCTGTATAGATCAACTTCATATCGTGAACTACCCATAGATAAAAACTGTTCTGTTGGGGTTGTACTCGTTGCGGATTGTCCCGAAACGAGCCAATCGTGCCTGTGTGGCGGAAGATAATTTTCGGATAGTATGATACTGCTGGATCCGCCGGAAGTGCCTTGAATAAAAGTATTTCCTCGATGGTTTGGAATGCGATCTCTCAAATCCGGTAACCGGAATGTCTGTACGCCGTCACCGCCGTAACGGTTTCCGATGACGGCATAGAGCACTTGGAATTCGGCAATGCTTAACGTTGCGCCGTCACAAGGCAGCCATCCCATGGGGACATAATTCCCGGCGACCATACTGATTTGACCGACAAAGGCAAAATCGTTGATCATAGTAAATCCTCCTTTTTAATGGATGCAGTGTTGCAATATTTGTTTGTCAAAGGGTTTATACCATTTAATTGGATTGAAAAACAATATTAAATAAAATTGTAAAAATATTTCTTATTATGCAAATTGACAGATGGGTACTAAATTGGTAGACTGCATTTAATGAGATACGGTGTGACAAGCCAAGAAAGGAATCAAATGATGAAGATTGAGTTTTTGGATAAAATTGATTCGCGCCATCGCCTTTATTTTGAAGAGCGGGTCTCTATACCTGCAGAAACAGAAATTTTAAATGAAAACGATCAATGCGGGCAGGTCCTTTTTCTATTGTCCGGGGAAATCGAAGTCTATAAACTCAGTGAAAACGGTAAAGTTTTTCGGCTCTACACCATTTTGCCGGGAGAATCCTGTGTGCTCAATATGAGCTGCATTCTATCCGATACGCGCTATATGGCTTATGCGCGCGCTTTAACGGATTGCGAGTGTATCGTGATTCCGAAGCCGGCTTTTATGGAGATGTTCAATACAGAAGAGAGCATTAAAGCCTATGTTTTTAAATTGATTTCCCACCGGTTGGTTGAAATCACCTCAAAAGTAGAGGGAATTGTGCTGAAGAGCTTGGAAGATCGACTGAAAGATTTTTTACTGCAAGATGGGCATAAGATTGTGTATATTACCCATGAACAATTGGCCAATCACTTGGGAACGGCACGCGAAGTGGTTTCAAGGCACCTGAAAGTATGGGAAAAAGAAGGGAAAATTGAGTTGTCCCGCGGGAAGATCCATATTATCAACTTATAGGACTTGTGTTTAGTAATGTGACTTAGTCACTTAAAATATAATGAGCCGAGGTCTATAATGAAAATAGGAGGTGGATCCTATGAAAAAGAATGTAGGCCAAATCGACCGTATTATTAGGATTATTTTAGGCATTATTGTTTTAAGCCTTTTCTTTACACTGGAAGGCGGCATAAAATGGATTTCGTTGTTGGGCATCGTTTTAATTGTGACAGGATTGATTAACTTCTGTCCGCTCTATGTGCCGTTTGGCATCAACACACGAAAAAAATAGAGGGCTGAATGTCCTCAAGTGACATGCGAAGAAACGCCATGGACCGATTCAATCGGGGATGGCGTTTTTTTTATGGCTAAAATAACATGTTTTTTACGCAAAGTTTATTTGAAGTTTATGTGATCACAATATGAAATTTCTATACTTTCTTTAGGATTAAGAATCAGGACACAATGAAGTCGGATAAAGCGATCCGTGTTTTGGGAGTGGTTGTGTCGTATGACGGGAAACAGAAAAAAGATTAAACCTATTCTGAAGAAAGGAACACATGTTGAGGGGCTCCCGAATCAATCATGTATGAAGTGAATGAAAATTTTTAAGAAGGTTTTGGGGTTAATGCTCGTTCTGAGTCTTGCCGTGAGCATGTTGCCTGTTGGAGGGGCTGTGTTTGCAGACGGGCAAAGCAACATTTTTCTCGCAAAGGATGCAGAATGGAAATACTTGGACAATGGTGAAGATCTGGGGGCAACGTGGATGGGTGCAGATTATGACGATTCTGCATGGAAAAGCGGAAAAGCACCCCTCGGGTTTGGAGATGATTATTCTGAAACGGATCCGTCTCTGCCGCTTGAAACTAAAGTGGATTTCGGACCAAATCCTGAAAATAAGTACATGACCACTTATTTCAGAAGCACTGCGGTTGTCGAAAACTTGGCGGCCTACAATGCGGTTGAAGTCTACATTCATGTGGATGACGCGGCAGTCGTATACATAAACGGAGAAGAAGTTTTCAGACGCGGCATCGACGAAGGCATAGCGGTTGACTACAGTACACCCGGAAAATTCAAACCGAAGGAAGAGACTTTTCAAATTCCGGCATCAGCCTTGAAAGAAGGCGAAAATCAAATCGCCGTTGAAGTGCACCAAGACGGCGGGGACAGTTCCGATTTGTGGTTTGAGATGTCCCTGAAAGGCGTCGTGGAAGATCAAACCGTTCTTGAAAAAGATGCGGAGTGGTCATATTCGGATGACGGAACAGATCTTGGAAATGCGTGGTCTGCTTCGGACTTTAACGATGCGGCCTGGAAGACCGGTATTGCACCGCTTGGATTCGGAGACGACTATTCCGAAACAGACCCCACATTGCCGCTTGCGACTACGGTGGACTTCGGACCGAATCCGGAAAACAAGTACATGACCACCTATTTCAGAAAAACAGTAAACGTGGGTTCGCTGGACGGTTATGAAGCCCTGGAAGTATATATTCACGTGGACGACGGTGCGGTTGTCTACCTCAACGGAAAGGAATGGTTCAGAAGAGGGATTGATGACGGTGTCGCTGTGACTTATGAGACGACAGCTAAGTTCAAACCGAAAGAAGAGACCTTCCAAATGCCCGTTTCCGACTTAAAAGAAGGTGAAAATACCATTGCGGTGGAAGTTCACCAAGATGGCGGAGACAGCTCGGACTTATGGTTTGAAATGTCGATTACAGCGGTTTCAAGTCTGTCGGAAAAAGAAGAAGAAATTTTGATCCCCGATCCCAATGCAGAAAAAGGAGAAGTCAGTAAAGTAGCAGTGACTTTCTTCGGAGACAGCACAACGGCAAAAGGATTTACATGGTATACCACGTTGGCTTCAGGAAACAGTGATCTGCAAGTGGTTGAAAAGACCGGACAGACAGCAGATTTTTCAAAAGCGATGACTTTTACGGGCACATATGCGGCGTCAACGCATTCCCCGAGCTTTCCGACCGAAGTTGTCCATAAAGCGGTAGCGGATGGACTGAAAGCGAATACGACTTATTTCTACAGAGTCGGAGATGCATCCTTGAATCTGTGGAGTGAGGTCGGCACTTTTGAGACGGCGGCAGAAACCGGTGCGTTCAGCTTTATTGATATTGCGGACACACAGGCAAAGAGCGAAGACGAATGCATTTTGTCCGGTGAGACCATCTCTAAGGCATTTGAAACCGTCGTAGATGCGAAATTCATGGCAATCAACGGTGACATTGTCGATACGGGACTCAATGAAGAACAGTGGAACTGGATGTTCCAGTATTCCAAAGAAACTTTTATGAATACAACGTTGCTCCCGGTTGCGGGAAACCATGAAGAACAGGCGAATTCGTTTATCGAACATTTTAATTTGCCTGTTCCGGAGGGATCGGCGACAGAGACGGGGGCCTATTACTCGGTTGATTATTCCAACACGCACTTCATCGTCTTGAATACCAATGAAGATTCAAAAGAGTATGCGGATTTGACACCGGCACAAGTCGAATGGTTGAAAGATGATGCCATCGCGGCAAAAGTAGCGGGAGCGGAATGGATTGTACTCATTATGCATAAGGGACCTTATACAACTTCAAACCATGCGACGGATTCGGACATTATGGATGACAACGGCGTGAGAACGTTGATTGCGCCGCTGATGTCTGCACTGAATATCGATTTTGTGCTTCAAGGTCACGACCACATTTATGCGCGTACAAAACCGATTACCAACGGTGTTGCAACGGAAGAACAGTTGATAACGGAAACGCTCAACGGACAATCCATCAGCTATACGGTCAAACCGGATGGGACGATTTACATGATTCCGGCTACGGCGGGACCGAAGGTTTACTACAAAAACGATGAAATTGACCCGTCCTATTATGATCTATTCGCAAAAGCCGACGAAAATCATGCGGCAGTATACGGTGCAGATCCGAGTGACTCAAGCAGACCGGTACGCAGTCAAATTCAAAACTTCGTGGGCATTACGGTTGACGGCAATCGATTGACGGCGGTTGTTTATGAAATCGATCAGAGCAAAAATAACGGGACACCTTACATTGTCGACCAATTCGGAATTTCAAAACAATCGGTACAGGCGACAACAGCCGGTACGGGGAAAATGTATACGGTCGTCTCCGGCGATGTGTTATGGCAAATTGCAAGACAATTCGGAACAACGGTTCAAACGATTCTGGATTTAAACCGCAATACAATCAAAGATGAAAACAAAATTTATGCGGGCATGTCGCTTTTGATGCCGTGACAATAGTGTTTTTGCAATGGGTCGGGATTTATCTGAAAAGGTAAATCCCGACTTTTTTATTCTCCGAAGAAAAATAAAAGCAGATGCCATATTTGTGCCATATTTCCGGTTCATAATGAAGATAATAAAAGGAAAGGGAGGTACAGAATATGTTTATTGGTCTTTTGGCAGCCGGCCTTCTCGTGTATGTTGTTTTTTCGGGATTTCCTAACAGAAACTTCTCGGATTCAGTTCATAAAAATCCGGAGGACATTCTCAGAGAGCGGTTTGCTCGAGGTGAAATAGATGAGAAACAATATCAACAAATGAAAGACACATTGAGGAGATAGGAGGCGACATTTATGATGTTCGGAAGAGGATTTTACGGGTATACGGATTGTTTTGGACCTGGCTTTAATTATTTTGGCATGTGGCATTACGCAGGACTCATCGGATTGGTGGTTGTGGCGGCAATCTTAATTTTTGTATTTAGCAGACGCAAAAGAAATCATGTCAATGATGATGTTCTGATGATGCTCAAAGAAAAATACGTTCGCGGTGAAATCAATGAAGAAGAATATACACATCGCAGAGATGTTTTAACGAGAAAGTAAATCGAAAAAATAAAGGGTAGTAAAAAGCGACGTGTTTGACTGTAGCGCGGGAAATGGATTGACGCAGATTTGCAATAAAATGAGCGCCGAACATTTTCCGCGTTTTTTATCTATGGTAAAACACAGCCAAAGCAGGGTATAATGAATCTGTATCAATTTCCAATCGATCAAACGGTATTGTCAGGGGCGTTTATGGATTATAAAATCTTGGTGGTTGAGGATCAAAAAGAAATCAGAGATGTCATAACCGGTTATTTAAAAAAAGAGGGATTTCTCTTTAAAACCGCTGAAAACGGATTTAAAGCGCTTGACTATTTTTCCTCGGAAACATTTCATCTGGTCGTCTTAGATGTCATGATGCCGGGGATAGACGGTTTCGAAGTGCTGCAAGAAATTCGAAATTTATCGGATATTCCAGTTATTTTGCTGACGGCACGTGCGGAGGAATCCGATCGCCTAAAAGGCTTTGACATCGGTGCGGATGATTATGTTGTTAAACCGTTCAGTCCCCGTGAACTGATCAGGCGGATTCATGCCATTTTTAAGAGAACGTATAAAGAGGCAGAGGGGAATTTGATTAAAGTGGGCGAATTCACCCTTGATTTAGAGGGGATGCGACTGGCGAAAAACGGAGAAGCGATCAGCATCACTTCCACAGAATTTCAATTGCTTCACGCATTTATGACACACGTCGATGCCGTTTTAACAAGAGATCAGTTGATTCAATTGGCTTTTGGTGACACCTATGAAGGCTATGATCGAAATATAGACAGTCATATTAAACGCTTGCGTCAAAAAATAGAAACAGATCCCAAAAATCCGACCTATTTGCAGACTAAATACGGTGCGGGTTACATTTTTGAAGGAGGCGAGGTATGACTCTGCGTAAACTGTGGCTGATTATTTCAGTATCGGTGGTGATATTATCAATTGCCATCAACGCGATTGTGCTTACAACGCTGACCGACCACTATTTTCAAAGTTACTTGGCAGACAGCTACGACAATCACATTCGGCAAATCATCGAGTACGCATCTACATCATTGGAAAATTCGGACGTTTCCTACAGCCAAATGGCTTTGGAACTGGAGACGCATCTGGACGACCCCATTGTCAGAATTAAACTCTACAATGCGTCGGGAGATCTTTTGGTTGATGTGGAAGATGAATACTATGGAACCGGGGATATGTCCAGGGGGCATATGATGGGTTTTATGATGAATAGTGCCGGTGAAGAGCAGGTGGATCAATACGATGTCGTTATATCCGGGCAGACGGTGGGGTACTTAAATGTGACCATACGCGACAGTGTTGCGAACTCCTTTGTCGCCATGCGATTCAAGTCGGAACTCTTCGTTAACAGTTTGTATTCTGTGGCCATTGCACTGGCTGTTTCCGTTTTGATTGGCATTTTTGTCAGTAAAATTGTCAGTAAAGAATTGACTGAGACGGCAGAATTGGCTCAGGGGATTCAAATGGGAGAATCCTCTGTTCATGGGACGGCTCGGATAGAAGAAATTCGCCAGATCAGAGACAGTTTAAACGAACTGGATATGCGTCTAAGTCTTAAGCAAAAAAGCCGTAAAGCACTTGTGGATGAATTGACGCATCAGACGCGGACGCCTTTGACAATCCTGAAAACACATGTGGAAGCCATAGAAGACGGGGTTATTCCGGTGGATTCGGAAGAAATGGCGACTTTTAAAAACCAAATTGACAACATCACCTCAATCATTGAAAACCTGAGTCACATGATTGATGCGGAAAGAGAAGTTTCAAAAGTAGAGATTAAAGCATTTGATTTACAAGAGTTGCTCAATCAAATTGCGCGGGGCCTAAAAGCGCAGTTTGATCGAAAGCACATTCAATTTGAGTTAGAATCGAGCAGTTTAGAGGATGAAAGCATTCAAATGTTGAGCGATCCGTATAAATTGAGCCAGTGTGTTTACAATCTCTTGACCAATGCTTATAAGTATACTCCGGAGAATGGTCGCGTTTCGGTGACTTATGGTCTAAACGGAGCGGACGTTTTGATCGAGATTAAAGATACGGGAATCGGTATTTTGCCGGAAGAACTGGAAAAGGTTTTTGATGCTTACTACAGGGGACGCTTAACGTCCGATCACAAGGGAGAAGGCATCGGATTATATGTGGCGCGTGAAAATGCCATGCAACTTGGCGGAACCGTTCGCGTGACTTCTCGGCAGGGGTTTGGAAGCACTTTTACAGTAACAGTCCCGAGAAAAATTTGAGTATTTATTCCCATTTGTGTTGACATTTTCCGTTTCTATTGATAAAAATATGGTATTAAAGTTGATAGTGAAGGGACAAAAAGCGTATAATAGTCCTAGATTACTTCTACTTTAATACTTTTTATTTAAAAATATTTAGGAAAAATTAAAAAGGTTTAGGAAAGAGGATCATGAAAAATATGAACGGGTGGTGATGACTTGGATTTCTCAGATGAGGAAAAGAGAGCATTACTGAGAATATTTACAGATGTGGTTAAAGACAAAAACGGTAAAGGGCCACAGAATATATACATAAAATATTTTCCGAATGAAATTAATGTTGTCTTTCAGGGCATTGTCTCTGCCTATGAACGGCATTTGATTGAAAATTTCGGCGAAGAAGCCGTCAAAATTTTAAAAGATTTTTATGAAAGAGATGCCCATTTGATTGAAAAGAAATTTTTGGGAAAGTTAAAAGAAGGGCATTCACTTTGTTTTTATCACTTGGATACCGATTTTGAAAACGATGTCTTTGTCTACTAAATGCGCGTCGGCGC
>JASUTA010000068.1 GCA_030445805.1 Clostridiales bacterium | reverse complement strand
CACTGGTATGGTCTTATTGCCGCCGATGCGTTCAATTTCCTTTTCTTGCAAAACGCGCAGAATCTTGACCTGCATGTCCAGCGGCATATCCCCGATTTCATCTAAGAAAATACTGCCGCCCGTGGCGAGTTCAAACTTCCCGACTTTTCCCTGCTTTTTAGCGCCTGTAAAAGCGCCTTCTTCATAGCCGAACAGTTCGGATTCAAGTAAATCTTTCGGAATAGCTGCACAGTTGATTTTGACAAACGGCCCACCTGAGCGCTTACTGTCATTGTGAATCGCATGTGCAAAGAGTTCCTTACCCGTCCCGCTCTCTCCGACAATCAAAATATTGGAGTCTGTCTTTGCCGCTCTGGATGCCATATTCTTGACGTTCTGCATGGTAACAGAGTTGCCGATGATCGTCTTCCAAGAATATTTCGCACCCCGCATATTTTTAAGTTCCTCTTGGAAAACAAGCAATCGCCCTTCCAAAAGCTTATTTTTTTCAAGGACATCCTGCAACTTTCTGAGGTCGTCAAAAATAACCATACCGAAACCGTATACAACTTCATCGTCATCATCCAGAACGGGGATGCGGTGAACCAGCGTTGTATGACCGTTTGTAAATTTATGCTTGAATGCAATTTCCGGCTTTTTATTTTTAATGACATACGGAAAACGCGTATTCGGGTCTACATCAGCTACTTTGACGCCAATGAGCTCACTTCTGGGGTGCTCGAGAAATTCTGCGAATTCCTCGTTAATCATAATAATTTCAGTTTCCTTATTGACCAAAATCATAGGAACCGGAATGGGATCAAAGATTTGTTGCAATCGTTTGATGAAAGTATCATCCGTTATGGTATCTTTTTGACCTATATACGTACTCATTTCATCCCACCTTTACATCGTTTATAAATAGCCTGCATACCATAATTATACAACAACTATGGCTCAATGAATATGAATTTTTCTGATGTTATAACTATGCAAAAGACATGCCATATTTAGGCAAGAGTCCTCTTTACTTCAATAAAAAAGCCGATCGCAAAACGGCGGTCGGCCCTTACTCTTTTATTTATAAACGACGGTTCCGGTATCTCCTTCGATGCCTTCTTTGGCTTTTTCAAGCGCCGTAATGAGCGATCTTCGATCTGCTGCGGACGCCGCAAATCGCATTGCCGCACGCACCTTCGGCAACATGCTTCCCGCGGCAAAATACCCGGCCTCGATGTAAGTTTGCGCCTCATCGACAGACATTTTGTCGAGCCATTTTTCCTCCGGCGTTCCAAAACCGATCGCCACCTTCTCAACAGCTGTCAAAATAATGAGTTCATCAGCGTCGACCAGTTCGGCAATCTTTTCGGAGGCGAAATCTTTGTCGATAACGGCATCAATGCCCACGAGAGCATTGCCTTCCCGATAAACGGGAATGCCGCCTCCGCCTACGGTAATCACAAGCTGTCCCAGTGCCAAAAGGGCTTTAACAGTTTCCTTTTCGACGACATCAAGCGGTTGAGGAGATGCGACGACGCGACGGTATCCGCGACCGGCATCTTCTTTCATAACGAATCCCCGATCCGAAACCATCTGTGCCGCTTCCACTTTGGTGTAAAAAGCGCCGATGGGTTTGGACGGCGCTTTAAAGGCGGGATCGTTCGGATCTACGACGACTTGTGTGACCAAGGACACAACCGGCTTGTCAATACCACGGTTCATCAGGCTTTCACGAATGGCATTTTGCAAATGATATCCGATATATCCCTGACTCATCGCGCCACACTCCGGAAAAGGCATCTCAGGCGTTTTGGCGAGGCTCTTTGAAGCCATGTCCATCGCAAGATTGATCATCCCAACTTGAGGACCGTTTCCGTGTGCAATAACGAGTTCATGTCCTGCTTCGACGAGATCCGCAATGGTTTCTGCCGTTTTTCTGACTAATTTTTTTTGTGCTTCTGGCGTATTTCCAAGGGCATTTCCGCCCAGCGCGACTACAATTCTGCGTTTCGCCTTCATACGGTTCCTCCGGAAAGGTATTTTAGCGTACAATGAAGCCAATATATAAAAACTATAAATTCCCGATGGTTGCAACCATAACCGCTTTGATGGTGTGCATGCGATTTTCCGCTTCGTCAAAAACCACAGAATATCGACTTCTGAACACTTCATCCGTCACTTCCATTTCGGAGATGCCGAATTTTTCAGAGATGGATTGTCCCACTTCCGTTTCCAAATCATGAAAAGCGGGCAGACAGTGCATGAAAATCACATCCGGATTTTCAGTCTTTTTAACCATGTCCATATTGACTTGATACGCTTTGAGTTGATTGATACGTTCTTCAAAGAGGTGCTCTTCGCCCATGGAAACCCAGACATCCGTATAGAGGACATCCGCACCGGCGACCGCACTGATATCCGCACTGAGTTCAATCGTCGCCCCTGTTTCCGCAGCAACTGCTTTCATTTCTTCTACAAGTGCTTCGGAAGGCCAGAGCGCTTCCGGTGCAAGTGCTACAAAATGCATACCGAGTTTTGCGGCTCCGATCATCAGCGAGTTACCCATATTGTTTCTGGCGTCACCCGCATAAACCAATTTCACTTGATTAAGCGGCTTATTGACATGTTCCATAATCGTTAAAAAGTCGGCCAAAATTTGAGTCGGATGATAGAGGTCCGTCAATCCGTTCCAAACAGAAACGCCTGAATACTTTGCAAGCGCATCGACGGTTTCTTGTTTAAATCCTCTGAATTCAATACCGTCATAATAACGTCCGAGAACTTTTGCGGTATCCTCAACGCTTTCTTTCTTACCCATTTGACTGTTGGTCAAAAAAGTGACGTTGGCACCCTCATCATGCGCCGCCACTTCAAATGCACAACGCGTTCTGGTAGACGTTTTTTCAAAAAGCAGACAAATATTTTTCCCGGCGAGCAGATTGCCGCGAATGCCCGCGCGTTTTTTCGCCTTGAGGTCAAAAGATAAGTTGAGCAGATATTGAATTTCTTCAGGCGTAAAATCCTTAAGTGTTAAAAGATGTCTTCCGCGTAAATTTACCGGCATAGTTCAGTCCTCCTAATCCATGTAATCATGATATGTCTATCTTACCGCCTAATCCGCTCGCGGTAAAGAGGCAATGACATACATCTTGGGCCGCCCCGCCCTCTTGAAAGCTCTGATGACGGAATTTCGTGAAGTTTAATGCCTTCCGATTCCAAAATTTTATTGGTGACGTGATTTCTGGCATAGACAATGACTTCCCCCGGCGCAATCGCCAGTGTATTGGAGCCGTCATTCCACTGCTCCCTGCCGGCATCAATTCCGGATCTGCCGCCACACCTAATCAGTCGTACGGAATCCAGCTCCAAATGTTTTTTGAGCACGTCTTCAAGCGTATACGTTTCCTTTTCGATGTGATAATGCCCGGAGTCTTTTTCTCGAGTCAAAGAATAAACCGTCAGCGGCCCTTCGATTTCCGGGTGGATGGTGAACACATCGTGATCGACCATCGTAAAGACCGTATCCAAATGCATAAAGGCACGCATTTTAGGAATGACAAAGGCTAAAATCGTATCAAACGGTTGTCCGTCTGAAAAAATATTTTTTGCGAGGGTTTCAATGGCATCCGGTTCGGTTCGTTCCGACACGCCAACGGCGATGACGCGCTCACTGAGCACCAAGATATCGCCGCCTTCAATTGAAAATTCCTGGCGCCGATCGTACCAAAACGGCAGGTGCTCTGATTGATAATCCGGATGGTATTTTAAAATGTATTCCGAAAAGAGCGTTTCTCTTCGTCGTGTAACGGTTCGCATATGATTCAGACAAACGCCGCTTCCTATAACCGCAAAGGGATCGCGTGTAAAATAGAGATTCGGCATCGGATCAATCAAAAACGGATAATCGCTTTCGATCATGTCAAGCAGTGTCGTTCCGCCCGTCATATGGATTTCTTCTCTGCGAATGCCGGCTATCATCTTGTCGATCATTTGACGGGTATCACCCATCTCTAAAAGAAAAGATTTAATTCTGCCGACCTGATTCTTATTCTTTATACCCGATTCGTCCAAAAATTCATCTAAAAAAGCATTGCACAACGCCTTATCCTGAGACAAAGTCTCTCCGATCAAATCTTCCACATAAGCAACTTCTACGTTGTTTTTCCTAAAAATGTCGGCAAAGGCATCGTGTTCCTGTCTCGCAATTTTCAAGTAGGGAATATCATCAAACAGGAGACGCCGCATCAGCTCCGGGGTCAAATTTTCGATTTCTTCACCGGGTCTGTGAAGCAATACTCTTTTTAACGGGCCTATTTCAGAATAAACCTGAAGGGAATGGCTTGACATTGGTCACCTCTTATTTACATTTTATGTCATATTATTCATTTTATCTTCTGCCCGTTTAGTATAGCATTAATGCAAAATTGAAATCAAGTGTTGATTTTTTAATATATTCAGGAGTCATTACATCTTTGTGACATTCGTTTTACATATATTCACACAATGAATAATATGGTTTATTTTTACTTTTTATCTTTTGCGATTCAACCGCCGCTATTTCAACGTAAAAAAAAACAGCACACCACTCGTGTACTGAATAAACATAAACGAAAACAAATAAACTTTTTCAAGGCTTACGCCTTGAAAAAATTTGTTTATGAGACCTTAATGGACTCCGCGCAACCCTGAACGGTTACTTCGACGGATTCCGTCAAAATATCGGAATAACTGTAGGCAATGGTTCTTTCAGCCCCGCTGCCTTGATCAATTCTAACGGTAAAAACACTTGGAAACACATTCTCAATAATGCCCTCACGCGTCTTTGCTTTACGCTTTCCTTTGTTCGTCTTTAAGATCACTTTTTTACCCAGACATTCTCCTACGCAAACTTTGATTTCATCTAACGTTTGTCGTGTCGCCAACGATACCACCGTCCTTTTAGTTAAATTCTTCTAAACTTATTGTAACATTTACACAAATAAAAGTCAATTATTATACCGCTTATCTAATGACTTGTCAATACTTGCGTCTACTGGTTTTGACGCTTTTTCTCCTCAAAGTTAATAAATCTTTAATATATTTTTAAGACACTTTCATAAGACTCTTGCTAAAATAAAAGTATCAATAAGGTACGGATGCGTTTAGGTGTTTTTAGATGTCCTCTTCGCGGAGACATCCATTGCACCGGCCACTCTGCCGAAAGAAGGGACTGAATTTCATGGTGAAACTTGCCAGTATTATTTTCACGGGGCTTTTAACCTGTCTTTTTTTATTAGGTGTTCTGGCTTCTTACTTCCCTATGAAGCCTGTTTTTCCGACGCTCATCAATGCGCTCGCTTTGGTTCTGCTCGCAGTGGGTATATGGTTAATAATCGCTTTGATCATCGACCGTTATCGTGAAGCCAGACGCGAGGGAGATGACTATAAAAAATTTTAGCGCCATAAAAATTCAAATTGAGAGGGGTGCGGTTTTATGTTGTTAGTCAATACACCGGATATTCCCGGGAAAAAAATCAAATCAACTCTGGGCCTTGTAAAAGGCAGCACAATCCGAGCCAAAAATATCGGAAAGGACATCGCTTCTTCCTTTAGACAACTTGTCGGCGGAGAAATGAAAGAATACAGTGAAATGTTACTCGAAGCGCGTCAAATCGCGACAAAACTGATGGTAGAAGAAGCAGAAAGCCTCGGCGCAAACGCCGTCGTCAATATTCGGTTTGCTTCGGCCAGCGTCATGCAAGGCGCAGCGGAAATATTGGTATACGGAACCGCAGTCATTTGCGAAGACTGCGACGCATAGATTTTTTTCATGCGATAACTCAATTTTTGACTTCATGGCGGGAATCCCGAAACGATTTCCGCCCTTTTTATTTTTAGGTGATTTTTGGAAAGTTTACCTGTTAAAATAATGTCAAAATCGGTGATTTAAATTGAATTTTCCCGAGTTTTTGGTATAATGTATTTAGGTTGTTTGCAAAACACTTATGGAGGTGGCAAATGAGGAAATTATTAAGCGTAATGCTCGTTCTCGTTATGGCGAGCAGCTTATTTATTGGGTGTTCAAGCAATACCGAAACTACGGCAGCTGCAACTACGGCAGCTCCTGAAACGACAACTTCGGCTGCAACAGAAGCAACAACAGTAACCGACGGCGCATATGCCGACGGCGTCTATTTCGCTTCTCAACCGACTTTTGGTGATACCGGTTGGAAGTATGTTGTAACACTTGTCGTTGAAGGCGGGAAAATCGTTTCTGCAGATTGGAACGGCGGTAACGTCGCAGGCGGTAAAGACAAAAAAACACTTTCTGCCGACGGAGAATACGGTATGGATTGGCACCTTCAAGCAAAAGCGGTTGAAGATTATCTGATCGAAAACCAATCACTTGAAAACTTGAACTACACAGATGAAGAAGGTCATACGGATTCTGTTGCAGGCGTTTCAATTCACGTAAAAGAATTTGATGAGCTCGTAACAGAAGCACTTGCTCAAGGCCCTGTCGGTTACGGCAAATACGTTGACGGCGCTTTCTACGCTGAACAAGCAGAATATGGCGACAGCGGCTGGAAAGATACGTTCTCTGCAACCGTTATCAGCGGCTACATTGTTTCAGCAAGCTGGAACGGAATCAGCGAAAGCACTGACAAAGACAAGAAAACAGCTTCTATGGACGGCGACTACCCAATGGTAGCAAACGGCGGCGCTTCTTCCGAATGGTATGAGCAAGCTGCTATGATGGAAGACTTCCTCATCCAAACACAATCGGTTGATGCGATTACAATGGATGCTTCCACACATACGGACACAGTAGCCGGCGTAACAATTTCTGTTGCAAGCTTCGTTGAGCTCGCTACAGAAGCACTTCAATTAAGATAATCCAAAAACAAATTATAGGCATTATCTTAAAGTCTCTACTTGAAAAAACACTGCAAACAACGATGATTGTTAAAACAAACCTTAAAAGGACAACGCATTATGCGCTGTCCTTTTTTAATGTCCTTAATTTTTTTATTTTCATCCCTTTTTAAACACTTTTAATACGCTGTAACTCTCGAATCAGGGCATCTCTTCCACGTGGTAATTGTTATTCATGAGCAGAAATTTGGAATCCAATCCCGACGTCATATAGATGGAACCATCCGACATAATAAAGAGTGCTTCAATATCCGGATCCGCTTGTGCATAAGCATACCCATCTTCCAGCCCCATTAAGAAAAGCGTCGTCGAAAGGGCATCGCCGTCAACCGATGACGGCGTAATAATAGAAACAGAAAGCATATCATTTTGTTCTGGATATCCGGTTGCCGGGTTTAAAATGTGATGATATCGGGTATCGCCGTCATAGAAAAACCGCTCATAAACACCGGAAGAAACCACGGAATCATCTTCAAGCGAAAGGACACAGGAGAGATCCGTCGAATCCGCAACCGGTTCTCTGATGCCAATCGACCAGGTGGTCGCTCCCGGTTTTGTGCCCACGGTCAAAACATTCCCACCCAAGTTGATAATGGCACTGTCATAACCCAAACTCAAAATGAAAGATTTAATTTGATCGGCAATGTAGCCCTTGGCGATTCCGCCCAAGTCAATCTCCATGTTTGGATCCGTTAAATAAACCGTATGTGCCTGAGCATCCAGTTCTACCTTCTTGTAATCAATCAACTGAATAGCGGCTTCAATATCGGCGGGATCGGGCACGGCCGCATGGTCTGTTCCGATGCCCCATAAATCTACAAGCGGTCCGATTGTAATGTCAAATTTTCCGTTTGAGACGTCGCCGTAATAAATTCCCTTTTCAATCAAACCATAGAGATCATCCGATACGGCGACCGGTTCTATCCCCGCCATTGCGTTGACTTGAGCCAGTTCCGATGATTCAATCGTCTTGGAAATCATATTTTCATAATAATCGATGCGCTGAAAGATTTCTTCAAAAACGTCATCCGGCGCTTGCGTTTCGTCATAAATACTGATTGTGATATAGGTATCCAGTTGGAAGCTGTTTTGTGTCGTGATCACCGTCTGCGTATTGGCATCCGTAGTCACTTTGGATTCACTGTGGACAATGGCGTTTGCCGTACCTGTCTCACCGGTTGCTTCGACGCCTGCCGAAGTGGTCTCTTGTGTCTCTGTCTCTGTCGTCGTCTCTGTTTGGGCAGTGGTTTGGCACCCTGCCATCATTAAGCTCATTGCGAGAAACAGAGCGATTATCTTGTACCCTTTCATTCCTTCACCTCGTTAATGCATTATTCATCGTTTTATTATAACACATGAACCGCATCCGAGATATGAACTTCTCCGGTTTCCCGTCAAATACCCTCCGAATCACTCTTTTCTGTCAAGCGTAATTTTGCCCGAAACCGTTCCGATTTGAATCATACGCGTTTCAGATCGGCCCTGAACCGATACGGAGCGCCTTGCTTCCTTCTTTTCTACCCGAGCAAAACCGCTCGGCTCAATTTTCCCACTTACAGTGTCAAAAGCCAAATTGTAATTTTCGGGAGTCGGTACCTCCACTGAGATGCCTCCGGAAACGGAACTTAATTTAATTTTTTCGACATCATCTGTGCCGACACAGGCAATCCCGCCGGAAACGGTCTTTCCTTCAATGCTTCTGAATGCTCCGCTTGCCCGAAGTTTTCCAGAAGTGGAGCCGAGCTGAAGCCTACTGCTCTTTATCGATTCCGCAATAACGGTTCCCGAAATCGATTTCATTTTCAAATGTTTGATTTTTGAATCCATTGCAGATACTTTTCCGCTGACACTTTTCGCCTCTAATTCAATAGCGTTGACGCCGATGAGGGTAATGCCGCCGGAAACCGTCGAAAGCTTTGCCGTCGCCAATACACATTGAATCGGTAACTTGACATTGATAAAAACAGGTGTCATTTTGTTTTCACTGGTAACAAAAGAAAAGATGTCCGAAAACGAATTCATTCTATTTTCCTTGATTCTAATCCATCCGCCTTCTTCTCGAATATCGAGCCATTCCGGCTGGCTGACCAGTTCGCGGGTAGCGTCATCATAAAGTTCAACCGTAACCTCTTCTACATTGGAGCGTTCAACATTCAGGCGGCAAGTGATAAGCCCCGCTTCCATGTTTTGCATCTCAGCATTATCCGGAAACGGTTTTGATGAAAAACGCTCTTTAGAAGCCGCCTCGTCATCCTTTGTTGTCGCCTCTTCGTTTCTCTCGGCAGACTGTTCGATTTCAGACAGTGCCTCTAAGAGTTCAAGGCCTTTTTCAGGGGTTATTTCCCCCTGCTGAATTTTTTGTAAAATATCAAGTTTATTGGTCATTTCTAATCCGTTATCCATTGAATATCTCCTTTCTTCAATGCATTTTGCCGGCATAGCATCGCTTTTTTTCTTTTATTATCTGTGCTTTTTGGAGATTCTGCAATGGGTTCTCCCAAATTATAACGCAATTCTATCCATTCTCTAACGCAATAAAAAAGCCCTCCGCTGCAATTATTTTCGCGAGCGATGGGCCTTTTTAATCTGTTCTCATTCGTTTTTATCATCCTAAACCATCAGGAATCAGCTTTCCGCATTTTCCTTTGAAAATCCGGCGACTTCTCCGATGCTTGCCACCAGATGAGCCATATTCGTCATTTCAGTCGGGATGATCAGTTTGGTTGCCTTGCCATCAGAAACTTTCATAAGCGCTTCATAGCTCTTGAGTGCCAATACGGCTTTATCTACTTGAGCAGACTTAATCATTTCAAGACCTTGAGCGGTTGCTTGTTGCACTTTCAAAATAGCTTCGGCTTGACCTTCCGCTTCGCGAACCTGTGCTTCTTTTCTCGCTTCTGCCCGAAGGATGGCTGCTCTCTTTTCTGCTTCCGCATCAAGGATAGCGGCTTCCTTCTTACCTTCAGCCACGAGTACCGCCGAGCGTTTTTCACCTTCGGCTCTCAAGATGGACTCACGTCTTTCACGTTCTGCCCTCATTTGTTTTTCCATGGCATCTTGAATGTGTTTCGGCGGCAAGATGTTCTTGACTTCGACACGGTTAACCTTGATGCCCCACGGATCGGTTGCTTCATCCAAGATGCTGCGCATTTGTGTGTTAATCAAGTCACGTGAAGTCAGTGTTTCATCGAGTTCCAGTTGACCGATAATATTACGCAGTGTCGTCGCCGTCAGATTTTCAATAGCCATAATCGGTTGTGCGACACCGTACGTAAAGAGTTTTGGATCTGTGATTTGGTAATAGACGACTGTATCGATTTTCATTGTAACGTTATCTTTTGTAATAACCGGTTGAGGCGGGAAATCCACCACTTGCTCTTTCAGGGAAACGCGTTTTGAGATGCGGTCCAACATAGGCATTTTAAAGTGCAGGCCCGTATCCCACGTTTGATGATAAGCACCCAGTCTCTCAATGACATATCCATTGGACTGCGGTACAATTTTAATACTTGAAACAGTAATGATCAGAGCAAATACAACCAAGATCAGGAAAATGATACCACCCATATAAATCCTCCTAAAGTTAAAATTTTATGCTGATTGTATGGATTCTGTTTCCACACGCCTAACAATTAATTTGACGCCTTCTATTGCAACGACTTCTATTCTTTCGTTCAATTCAATCCAAGTGTCATCCGATGTTCCTTTTGCCGTCCAAATCTGTCCGTTGACCTTTACCTGCCCCGTCTCACCCGGTTGAATCACTTTAGTCACATACCCGAATGCGCCGATCAATGAGTCAATGTTGGTTTTGTTATGACCGACTTTCAAAACGTCCTTGATGATAGGGCGCGTATAAATCATCATAACAGCCGACACGAGAACAAAGATAATGATCTGAATTTCAAAACCAAATCCAAGTGCCGAAGCAAGCAACGCTCCGAGTGCACCTACGGCAAACCAGATGGATGTCAGCCCCAAAGTAATGGCTTCAACCAATGTAAATAAAATAATCAGAACAACCCACATGATCGAAATCATATCACTAGTCATGGTCTCGCCTCCTTTCTCTTGTATTTTTTGATACATCCGTCAAAGGCTTACACCATTCATCCGGAGGTTTTGAAAAGACTGCAAATGTTAAAGCAAAAACTTTATTTGATACTTTTTATCATGTATAATATACATAGATTTATTTCCTGCATTTACTAAAAATCTCTATACTCATTTTATACACTATTAGTATTAAGAAACTCTTAAGAAAAACACAATTTTACATTACCTTCCGGCGAAAGGATCTGCCTTATGAACAGACAAAAAAAACTCAATATGTTTCATGCCGCAATCCTCCTGGTTGTCAGCGTAGTCTTAGCCGTATTGATCTCATGGCTGACACTTTACCACCGTTATCTGGGCGCTGCCTTGCTTGCACTGATGCTTTGGATCATTTTCTTCAGCACCTATTACACACACGGAAAAATTTTAAAAATCATCAATCATGGGCTCACACAGATCAGGAAACACACCGAATCTATGGATGCAAATCTCATTTCCTCTCCTGATACCCCGGCGGAAACTTGGCTGGAAGAGCAACCAAAGCTCTTCTATATCTTGCGTCTATCCGATCTTTTTCAAAATTTCAGCCGTGAAATCGAAGCTTCAATTTCCACAATTGAAGCCATGAACAGTGAACTGGAACGCATCAGCACCTTTAAAGCAAAAACACTTGAAGCCATATTCAACGTCAGCAATCACTTTATGAACAGTGCCGACAATGAAAGTTTTTACAACTTAATTCTGGAAACCGCCATCGACGTTATCGATTCCGCAACCGGCGGCAGTTTTCTTCTGCTTGATCCCGAATCCAATCGCTATTACTATAAAGCGGCTTTAGGCTATGATTTTGATACCCTAAAAAACGTCAACTTTCTCATTGAAGAAACATTTTTATTTGCCAATGCCAACGGAAATTACGATGCCCCCGTCATCATTAAAAACGTGCCCCAATGGGATGACGCGCTTCTGTCCCCCCATACAAAAGACGGCATCGAAAAAGCCGGCGGGCTTGAAATCGTCGAGGCCCTCTCCTCACCGATTGTCATTGATGATAAAATCATCGCCATTCTCAATATTGACAGCAAGTTGGAGAACGCTTTTGACGAAGTAGACAAACAGCTTATTCAGTTCTTTTCTTCTCAAATTGCCATTTCACTGAAAAACAGAATGCTCGTAGAAGAAACGGTTTCTTTATCGCGTTTTGACAAACTCACCGGTGCTTATAACCGCAATTATTTTGAGAAAATTTTTGCGACTCATCGCGTTCAGTCTCTGGAAAAAATGGAACCCTATGCACTGGTTTTATGTGACCTGAACTACCTCAAGATCATCAACGACTCTTTCGGGCATTCGGCCGGAGACCTCGTCCTCACCGCTTTTGCGAAAACCATTCGCAATTCTATCCGGGAGACCGATGTCTTTTCCAGAATCGGCGGAGATGAATTTGTCATTCTCCTCGAAAAAATCACCTTCAGTCAGGCAGAAGAAAAAATGGCCTCTATTTTTAAACAATTTGAAAATCTCACGACGCCTTATCTCGGTCATGAACTTCCTGTAAGTTTCAGCTATGGGATTGCCGTTTCCCCGGATGATTCCATGGTCTATGATATCTTAGTAAAAATTGCCGATATGCGCATGTATAACTTTAAGGAACAGTATAAAGACAAGCATCCGGAATTGCTCAATGCATTCGGAACATTTTGACGAAACACTTG
>JASUTA010000067.1 GCA_030445805.1 Clostridiales bacterium | reverse complement strand
GCAACTCCGTATTGTAATACTTAGTTTCCAGTCCGAACGCTTTCCAGAGCTCCGGCTTGAAGTCCTTAATCGGATCCAAAGCTTTTGAAGCAAATCCGAAGAGCCAGTGCCCCGATGGGTACGTCGGCATATGAAATTGATAGACGCGGCTGATGGGGAAGAGCTTTTTTATTTTTGAATGCGCGCGTTTCATTTCATGAATGTCCCTCGGATAAAACGGGCTTTCGTGTTGGTTCACAAGGATGCCTTTGCCCGAGAGTGCGGCATAGCAATTCTTATAGAAAGTCTCCGAAAAGAGGCCTTCTCCTGGCCCGACGGGATCCGTCGAATCGACGAGGATCAGATCATAAGCATCCTGTTTGCCGTCGATAAATTTCAGACCGTCTTCGAAGTAAAGTGTGACTCTGGGATCCGTCAGTTTTGATGCCGTAAATGGTAAAAACTGTTGACTGGTTCGAACCACGCGCTCATCGATTTCAACCATGTCTATTTTTTCGATATGGGGATAACGCGTGAGTTCGCGTACGGTACCGCCGTCTCCGCCGCCGATGACAAGCACGCGTTTAATTTCAGGATTGGTGGCAAGAGCCACATGTGTAATCATGTCGTGGTAAATGAATTCGTCTTTTTCGGTAACCATCATCAATCCGTCAAGGGTGAAAAATGTGCCGAATTCCTCTGACTCGAAAAAGTCGATTCGCTGAAAAGGGGTTTGTTCAGAATAAAGATGTCTTTTTACTTTTATTGAAAAATTTACCGTATCCGTGTGCTTTTCAGTAAACCATAATTCCATGGTGATCTCCTTTATGGATCAATTCTTCCCAATATTCCGTCCGTAATAAATTTCCGTCATTTCTTTTTTCAGTTTCGTAATGATGTCACGCTGTTGTTTCGGCGTCAGATCATCTTTGACAATATTGAACAAATAGTTGTTGAGTTCAAAATCTTTCAAACGCATTTTGGTGTGAAAAATGTTGTCCTGATAAACGTTGACATCGATCAACTGATATTTGTTGAGGGTTCGTTTGGCAATATAGTTCTGTATGGAGTTGATGCTGTGATCGATAAAAAGTTTTTGACCGTTTGAATCCCGTGTAAAGCCGCGAACGCGATAATCTATGGTAATAATATCAGAATCGAAACTGTCTATCAAATAGTTGAGCGCTTTCAGCGGAGAAATTTGCCCGCAAGTGGAAACGTCAATGTCCACTCGGAATGTACTGATTCCATTGTCGGGATGATACTCAGGGTATGTATGAACCGTCAAGTGACTTTTGTCGAGATGCCCGACAACATGCTGAGGCATATTGACTAAAATCCCTCTGTTACAGGATGGGTCAAGCGCATCTTCGGAGACATCTTCTTCGGCGACCAGAAAAGTCACACTCGCCCCCTGAGGATCATAGTCCTGTTTGGCAACATTTAAAACGTGTGCTCCGATCATGCCGGTGACATCCTGCAAAATTTTTGTAAGGCGTTCTGAGTTGTACTGTTCGTCGATGTATTCAATGTACATTTGACGCTCTTCCGGTGTCTGCGTGTAGCAGATATCGTAAATGTTGAAGCTCAAAGTCTTTGTGAGATTGTTGAAGCCGTGGAGTTTAAGTTTTTTATAGCCCCTCACCGATTCCTCCCTGGAGATAAATTGGAAACGGAAAAATAAGATTTAAAATATTAATCCGAAAGTATACTAATACTATTTTTACACCGCTATCATTATAACAGAAAAAAAGCCGTATGCCAACAAGGGCACGCGGCTTTCAAAATCAATTCGGATTGAAGCGCAGAATGCGAACGGCGTTAAGAACGGCGATGAGCGCGACCCCGACATCGGCGAAAATGGCCATCCACATGGAGGCGAGACCAAAAGTGCCGAGTGCCATGACGAGTACCTTAACACCAATGGCGAAAAATATATTTTGGAGAACGATGCGTTTCGTTTGGCGAGCGATGGCAATGGCTTCAACCAGTTTTTCGGGTTCATCTGTCATGAGGACAACGTCGGAGGCTTCAATGGCGGCATCGCTTCCGATGGAACCCATGGAAATACCGACCGTTGCACCGGCGAGAACCGGGGCATCATTGATGCCGTCTCCGACAAAGGCCACGCGATCCCCTGCATCAATCTCCGTTCGCACGAGGTTGTATTTGTCTTCAGGAAGCAGTTCGCTGTAGAATGAATCCAGATTGAGTCTGTGTGCAACATCTTCGGCTACCGCATGATGGTCGCCGGTTAACATGGTGGTTTTAAGCCCCATTGCTTTGAGCTTTTCAATGGCAGAAGCGGCATCCGGCTTAATCGTATCGCGGACGTCAAAAGCACCGAGATAGCGGGCGCCCAGAGCGACGTAAATGACTGTATATGGGGAATCGATCGGAGTGATGTCAATGCCTCTGGCGTGCATGAGCTTGCGATTCCCGACGAGCAGTTTTCCTTTCGGCGTCAACATCAAAATCCCTTGCCCGACGATTTCTTCATATCCGAGATTGTCCTCCAGCTTAGGATGAATGCCGGCATATCGGACAATGGATTTGGCGATGGGGTGGTTGGAATAATGTTCTGCAAGAGCCGTCAGAGAAAGCAGTTCTTCACGGGAAACGCCGGGTTCGGTATACGCTTCATGCACTTCGAAATGGCCTTCCGTCAACGTTCCGGTCTTATCAAAAACAACCGTATCAATGGTATTGAGCGCTTCCAAGTAGTTGCTGCCTTTAATGAGAATGCCGCGGTTGGATGCATTGCCGATCCCGCTGAAAAATCCGAGGGGAACGGAAATGACCAGTGCACATGGGCAGGAAATGACGAGGAAAATCAATCCGCGATAGAGCCAGTCCGAAAAAGAACCCATGTGCAATAAAAACGGCGGAATGAAGGCCAGTGCGGCCGCAGCCAAGACGACAACCGGCGTATAATAGCGTGCAAATTTTGTGATGAAGTTTTCCGTCGGCGCTTTATGAGCCGTGGCATTTTCAACAAGGTCTAGAATACGGGCGACGGTCGAGTGCGCATAAGTTGAAGTGACATTGATTTGAATGAGGCCGTTTAAGACGATGGACCCGCTCAAAACCGATGCGCCTACGGCAATCGGAATAGGGGCGGATTCCCCTGTTAAAGCGGATTGATCGACCGAACCATGGCCGGAGGATACAACGCCGTCGAGTGGAATGCGTTCTCCCGGCTTTACGAGAACCGTATCTCCCAGGGCAATGGATTCCGGGGTGGCATCCACCCAGATGCCGCCTTTCAGAACATGCGCCACTTCCGGTTTGATGTCGATTAAAGCCTGAATGGCATTTTTGGATTGGTTGACGGCGAGGTCCTGAAAGTATTCTCCGATTTCGTAAAAGATCATTACGGCCACCGCTTCCGGATATTGATGAATGGCAATGGCGCCGAACGTCGCCAGAGCCATGAGGAAATTCTCGTCAAAAAGGTTACCGCGTAAAATGTTTTTAACCGATCGGGTCAGGACTTTGTAGCCCGAAATAACATAAGCAAACATTAAGAGCGTCGCATGCAAAACAGGGGCTTCTTTCATCAAAATACCAATGATATAAAAAGCGAGCGCGGAGCCCAGGCGAATCAATTCTTTCCTGTTGTGCCGAACGGCAAACGGATTGGCGACAGGAGCAGATTTTTCTGCGTCGGCCCAAGTTTCAACGACGACATCCGGTTCGAGGCTGTCTACGATTTTTTTGATGGCATCGATGTATGCATCCGGATTGCCGCTGTCGCGGTTATAAGTAAATGTGAGCTTGGATTGTGCGAAGTCCAGGACGACACCGTCGATACCGTCAATACCTTTTGAACGGTCTTCAATTTTGGCGGCACAATTGGCACAGCCGAGACCTTTTAGATTTAAACTGATTTTTTCCATAAGTCAACCTCATTTGAAAAGACTTTAAAAGCGGATTATTTGTATTTATGGCTGATGTGATGAATCCCCTGAGACAAAATCGTTGAAACGTGATCGTCATCCAATGCGTAATAGACGACGCGACCGGATTTTCGATTTCTCACAAGTCCCGCTTGCTTTAAGGATTTGAGCTGATGTGAAATGGCAGATTGCGTCATATCCAGCGCCGTTGCAATATCACAGACACACATTTCGTGGAGGGATAGGAGGTGGAGGATGCGAATGCGCGTCGGGTCTCCCAAAACTTTAAAAAGACCTGAAAGTCGATCCACTAAGATCGGATCCATAGCATTTTCTTTGGCGAGCTCGACATGGGATTCGTGTTGTACGGTGCAAATGGCGTTTTCTTTTGAAGTCATGCTTGCCTCCTGTGAATATATGAGCAACTGTTCATATTTTGTTAGAATTATTATACGCGCTTTTTATAGGGCTGTCAATTGGGGAAATAAAAATGTCGAAAATCGGTTTTCTATCAAATTAAAGACGTGTACAATGGAATAAGACAGAGTGTATAAAGATAGAACTTGGAGATGAAAAAATGAGGAAATTTAATGGGAAACCGCTTGAGCTGCTGGCACCTGCGGGAAATTTTGAAATTTTTAAAGCGGTTGTACAAACGAACTGCGATGCCATTTATTTCGGGGGGCAACAAATGAATATGCGCATGATTCGGAAGGGATTTAACTTTTCGGATGAAGCGCTGAAAGAAGCCGTTGAAATGGCACATGAGGCGGGTAAAAAAGCGTATATTACCGTCAATAATCTACTGGATTCAGAAGAAGTTACCGCAGCGGAGCGCTATTTGGATTACCTTGCGGAAATTCAGCCGGATGCATTGATTGTACAGGATTTTGCCGTTATCAATTTGATTGAAAAGCGAAAGCTTAATTTAGAGATTCACGCTTCGGTGATGATGAATGTTCACAATCTGCCGATGTTAAAAGCACTGCGTGAAAAGGGCGTGAGCCGAGCGGTTCTTTCGCGTGAGATGACACTGGCGGAAGTGCGGTATCTCTATGACAACAGCGATGTAGAATTGGAATACTTTACCCATGGGGATATGTGTGTAACGCATGGCGCGCAGTGTTATTACAGCACGATGCTCTTCGGGATGAGCAGCAACAGGGGCAGATGCCTCAAGCCGTGCCGATGGTGGTTTGACGGACAGGGAGAAAAGCAATACCCGCTCGCCGTAAAAGACCTTTCCATGTACAGGCACCTTCCTGAAATGATTCAGGCCGGGGTCACTTCATTCAAACTGGAAGGAAGAATGCGCGAAAGCGATTTTATTACGGCTTTGATCAATCGATATGGGGATGCGCTCGATCGATACATCGACGATCCGGTCGGATTTGATCGCGAAACCGGCTTTAACTGGATTTATGAGCACCGAAAACGGGACTTGTCGACGGCATATGCCTTTGGCAATCCGGGAATTTCAAATATGAACACGCGCGATGAGGGCACCGGGAAATTTTATTCCACCGGGAAAATGTTCAGTACGCCGACGGAAGAAAAGACCATTGATGCCGATCAAATTGAGGCACTGCGGACGCGGTTATCCCTAGAGGAACAGGCGAATTTTGCCGGGGAATCGACCCCTGTCGCCGGGAATAAAAGGGCTCCGAAATTGACGATTCGTGTCAACCGGGCGGATCAAGCACTGGCGGCTTTTGAATCCGGGGCGGATAGAGTGTATCTTGCGGCGGATGTTCTTGAACCGGATAGACCATTTACGATAGAGACTATACAGGCTCTGTCGGCAGTTAAGGGGGCGTGTGAGCTGTACCTTTGCACGCCGAGAATGATGGATGCCGTTCAACTGGAGCAGTACGCGGTATGGCTGCCGAAAGTGGTTCCGCTTGCGGACGGATTACTCGTCACCCATCTGGGGGCGCTTTATGCGTTTAAAGACGCCGGATTGAAATGCGTCGGGGACTTCCCGATGAATGTTTTCAACACATCGGCGGCTGAATTTTATAAGGCGGAAGGTGCGGCATCTCTCACGGCTTCTTTGGAACTCCCGGGGAAAGAACTGTTGCGCCTGATTGAAGGTTCCGTTCCGACGGAAGTGATTTGCTACGGTAAACTGCCGGCCATGTATATGTCGTTGGATCTTCTGGCCACGGACATGGCGGAAGATGCGCTGATTCAAAATGAAGCCGGACAATTTCTCATTAAACGTGACTGTTACGGAAAGAACCATTTGATGACCACACATGATTATACGCTGATGCCGATTTTGGACGGCATTATCAAAGCAGGGGTTTCTGCGTTGCGCATTGAAGCGCAGCTTGAATCTCCGGAGGATATAAAAACATTGATTGAGATTCACAAAAAAGCCATTGAAGCGCCGGAAACTTGCTTGAAAATGTATTACTCGGAACTTTTGGGTCTCAAGGGACGCAAACACAGCTTTGAAGCGACGCGATTTTAGGAAGGAGAGTAGACATGACCGATTTAACCCCCGAAGCAATTATTGACAAAAAGAAGGCCTATTTATTCCCGAACCAATTGCATTTTTACAAAAATCCGCCGCATATCATCAAAGGCGACATGCAGTATCTTTATGATTCGAACGGCAAGCGGTATACGGATTTTTTTGCGGGTGTTACCGTCGTCAATTGCGGTCACTGCAACGCTTATATCAATCATGCCGTCGCTGCGCAACTCGGAAAACTTCAGCATACTTCGGTGATTTATCTGACTCAGCCAATGGTCGATTTGGCTGAAAAACTGTCGGCAGTACTGCCCGGGGACATGCATCAAACTTTCTTTTGCAACAGCGGAACCGAGGCAAATGAAGGCGCCCTGCTTTTGGCGCGCATGGCGACCGGGCGCAAAAAATTTATCGCATTTGAAGGCGGACTTCACGGTCGATCTGCGCTGACGATGAGTGTGACCGGTATTCCGATGTGGCGCATCGACCCGTTCCCGGAAGAAGGCGTTTATTTTGCGCCGAGTTTTGCAGTGGACGGAGAGCCGGTAAATGAAAGTGCCGAAGCTTCCCTCTCTGCCGTTCGCGAAATTCTTTCAACTCACGGAGATGAAATTGCCGCGTGTATTGTTGAACCGATTCAGGGCAACGGCGGGATGAAAACGCCGCCGAAGGATTTCTTTAAGCGATTAAAGGCCTTGCTTGAAGCGCACGGCGTTCTTTTAATTGCCGATGAAGTGCAGACCGGTTTTGCCCGAACGGGGCATATGTTCGCGATGGAAGCCTTTGACGTGGTTCCGGATATTATGTCTATGGCAAAAGCACTCGGGAACGGCATTCCGATCGGTGCATTCAGTGCGCGGCCGGAGGTTGCAAAAGCGTTTAACAAACCTTCTGCTTCGACACTCGGAGGCAATCCGGTTTCGGCGACCGCGGGACTGGCGGTGCTGGACTACATCGAAAAACATGACCTCACGGAGCGATCGGCACGTCTCGGAGAACTGTTGAAAACAGCATTGCAAGACATTGCGAATGCCTATGCTGACGTTACGGCGGTCAGAGGCATGGGCCTCATGCTCGGCATGGTCTTTAAAACGGACGGCGGTGCCGAAAAAGTGGATGCCATATTGGAAACCATGAAAGACAGGGGGTTCATTATCGGGAAAAACGGCATGGCGCGCAATGTTCTCGCTTTTCAGCCGCCACTGGTGATCGGAGAAGAGGACATCAGGCGAATGACGGAAGCGCTTGCAGAAGTGATGGCAGAAGTGATGACGGCTGTGTAGAAGACTGTGTGGAAGACTGTGCTAACGGCATAAAAAATTCAATAAAGAAAACGCCCTTCAATGGCCGGGGGTCATAAGAAAGTAATATTGCTTTTTGCAGGAACGGCATGGCTTCGGTCATGCCGTTTCCTGTTTCATCAGTTCTTCCACGGGGATAAAGCCCACAAGGTCATAGGAGATGCGGATGCCCTGTCTGCGCTTCCCGCTGCTCTTGTCAGGCGCTTCGATGTAGATGCCTTTGACAAGCTCCCGCAAGGCGTAGGGGGTCATTTCCTGCAAATCCTCGTATTTGTGTACCCGCTGGATGAACTGCTCCAAATTTTCAATCTGTCGTTCCTGTACTTCGATTTCCTGCTGCAAGGTCTGGATTTCCACTTTAAGCTGCGCCTGCTCGTCCTCATAGGTCTTGCTCATCAGTGCAAACCGTTCATCAGAGAGTTTCCCGGCCACATTATCCTCATAGATACGGATGAACAGCCGGTCAAGTTCCCCAAGACGGCGTTCTGCCTGTGCCAGACGCTTCTTGTGTCCCCGGACAGCTTCTTCGCTGGACAGCCGGAGTCTATGCTCCATTACTGTCCGAAAATGGGCTTCATGCCGGGTTACATAGGAGATAACCGTTTTCATGTGCATCCAGACCAATTCTTCCAGTACAACCGCCCGGATGAAGTGAGCTGAACAGGTTCCCGTGTTGCTGCGGTAGCTGGCACATACAAAATGGTCTTGCCGCTTCTCAAAGTAGTTGGTGGTGCAGTAGCGCATTTTGGCCCCGCAGTCAGCGCAGTAAACCATGCCGGAGAACAGACTGCTCTTTCCGGTTTTTGTCCTTCGGTGGCGCTGCTTGCGGATCTCCTGCACCTTGTCAAAGACTTCCTGCTCAATGATAGCCGGATGGGTGTTGTAGAATACCGCCCGCTTCTCAATGGGTGTTTCCCGCTGCTTCTTGTCCCAGATGGAGTTGGTGTAGGTCTTGAAGTTAACCGTACAGCCCGTGTATTCCCGCCGTTCCAAAATGTGAACAACGGTATTGGGGTTCCAGTGGTACGGATCAGCGGTTTCAGGGCTTGGGGTGTTAATGCCTTCTCTCCGCTTATAGGCAGTAGGATTGAGCACCTGTTCCGCCTGCAAGAGTTTGGCGATCTGCATCGGCCCCCGGCCTTCCATACACAGATTGAAGATGCGCTTGACCACAGGAGCGGCTGCTTCGTCCACGACCCACTTTGTTCGATCCTCCGGGTCTTTGCGGTAGCCAAAGGGGACATTGGTTGTCAGTGGAATGCCCTGCTCGCCCTTGGCCTTCTGTACCGCACGGATTTTGCGGCTGGTATCCTTGGCAAAAAACTCATTGAACCAGTTTTTGATTCCTGCAACATCGTTGTCGGTGCTGTTGGGGTCAATGGTGTCAAAGTGGTCGTTGATGGCGATATAGCGCACACCATATTTCGGAAAAGTGAAGTTAATATACAAGCCCGTCAGCGAGGAATTTCGCCCCAGACGGGACAGGTCTTTCGACAGCACAACAGCCACTTTCCCCGCCTCAATTTCTGACAGCATCTGCTGAAATCCGGGACGGTCATAGTTTGTGCCGCTGTATCCGTCATCCACAAAAAATGTTGGATTCGGGAAACGGTGCTCTTTTGCATATCGGAGCAGGATGTCCTTTTGATTGGTGATGGAATTACTGTCGCCCTCGTTTGCATCCTCTTGGGAGAGGCGGCAATAGAGTGCGGTGATTTTATCAGTTGCCCGTAACATTTCTGTATCCTCCTTCAAAGGGGCAACTGTCAGTACAGGATTGGTTGCTTCTATTGTACCAAGATTCCCGGTATTTGTCATTTATCATCCTCCGTCTTTTCTGTAAACTTTTCAGTCAGAATGCGCTCCATCTTTCTGTCCAGCGTTTCTGTCCCGTCATAGCTGCCCGTGATGGTGTAAATTGTGCCGCCGATCTCACGCTGTAAAGTGAACTCCGGCAGCCAGAAAGCAGATGGATTTTTCACACGGATATGTCCAGTCTCGTCAAACCAGAAATTGTGTTTGGGGCGGTCAGGCGGCAGCGGTTCGGGTTTGAAATAGGGGTCAGGATTGGAGAAAAAATATTCCGTTGGTTCGTCATGGTCAGAATCTTCCCATTGACTGATTTCTTCCCAAATATCCAAATCATCTGCATCAATACCAGAAAATAAATCATCGAGCAGTTGTGGATTAAGGGCGTATTTTTCTTCCAGTTGTTTGATGACATCATCCACATCAATGCGGATGGAATCACCGCTGAGTTGTGCGGCTGTAAATTCTGCATCACTCATATTTGCCCACCGCTGCAATTCAGCCCGTGAAGTATCATCAAGCAATATGAACGAACTTACAGGCTCACCATTGGGCAGCGTATCTCCGAGAAGTATTTTGGCAAGTTTCCTTACGAGGTTATTGTCCTCTTTCCAGTTGAGTTCCATGTTTGAAGTCCTCCTTAATGGTCGATCTGATGCTGTTTCCTGCGGTTCTGCTCGGGATTTTCCCGCGCACAAACGACCTGTTCTACCTTGTATTTGATCTGCAAAAGTTTTTTCACCTCCGCATAGATGGGCGAAAGTTCCGTTTGCCCCGTCTTGTATTCCTGTTCCAGACGGTCATGCTCTTTGCGCCATGCTGTGACCGGCAATTTTCCGCCCTTAAAATACGGCTTTAATTTGCGCTCTGCCATGTGATACAGGCGGAGCACATTTTCATTTTCAGACATGAATTGCTCACGCCTGCCTTTCCACTTGATGGATGCCAGCTTGTCTGCAACAGGTTTTCCGTCAGCGTAAAACTGTACCATGCGGAGAAGCTCGTCTAACTCCTTCATGCGGTCAGATTTGCCAGACAGGGTACTCTTCAAAGTGTCAATGCGGTCACTCAACGCAGATACACGCTCCTGCAACTGTTCCGGCGTTGTCAAATTGTTCTGCATGAGATAATTGCAAATCTCATTGAACTCTTTGAGATTTCCGATCTTCGCTTTCCGGCTCCATGCTCCTGTGTTGCGGTTGGTGTAATACTCGCTGAGCAGCTGCGCCAGATTGGGGGCTTGCGGTTTGTTCAGTTCCTCATGCGCTTCTTTCAGCCAGTCAAACAGCGCCGTAATTTTCTTTTTCAGCTTGCCGATCAACGCATTGGTCGTTTTGACCCAGCGGTTGAAATCGCCCTTATCGGTGCGGATGCCTCTGGCCTCCATCTGGCGGATCGCCGGACCCTCATGGACAGTAGGCAGCTGCTCCACGCCCTGACGCTCGTAGCTGCGGTGGTCGATGCGGCATTCCAGCCCTTTCCCGGCAAATCGGGCATTGCACATTGCCGCCCACTGTTCCCGCCAATGTTCCAGCGTTTCCGGTTTACCCCAGTCCGTGGTGGGGACAGCGTTGAACACATAATTTCCTGCTTCATCCCGGATGCGCTCCTCGTTTTCATCCAGGAGATATTCCCGCCGCTGCTTGTTGCCCCATGTCCCATCCGGCAGCAGGGGACGGATGGGACACATGACATGAAAATGCGGGTTGGCAATGCCGCCGTCCCCCTTGTCGGGGGCGTGAACGGAGAAATCCACCACCATACCCCGGCTCACAAACTGCTCCAATAAAAATTGCCTTGCAAGGTCGATGTTCTCCTGCATGGAAAACTCGTTCTGCAAGGCAATGTCAAAACTGTATGCAAGCTGGGCTTTCCTGCCCCGCTCCGCCTTTTCCACCTCGTTCCACAGGGTTTGACGGTCTGCGAAAGAAGGCGGAGTGTGGGGCGGCAGCAGAATTTCAGAACAGAGCACACCGCCTTTCCGGGTGTAGTCGCTGTCCTCTCCGTAATACTCGCTGTGCAGCTTTTCGCCGGATCGGTAAGCAGCGGACGCAACAGCGGATTGCCCTGCGCTGCGTTTTATCTGGGTAACATGGAAGTGAAATAGTGCGATACTTATCCCTTTCCTTTCTGGCTTGCCTGATTGTGTGTATTGACTGCCTTCATTAACAAAGCCCTGACTTCCGGCAAGGTAAAAACCTTTTCCATGAAAGTATAGAACTCCGTTTCGCTCAAAACCTTTGACAGCGGTGCAATGCTCTCCACGGCAGCCCCTCTGGTAATGAGGCGGTGCGCCCGTTTCTTCCTGTCTCCCTTCTCATAATAGGATTTCCGGTTTTGCAGCCGCTGGAGCCTGCTGCGCTCCTGCGCCAGCTTCTTTTCTGCGTCTGCGATCTCCTGTTTCAGATTTTCGGTTGTTGGCATTGTAGATTCCTCCTTTATTTGCAGATAAAAAATACCGCCTGCCTTTCGGACAAGCGGTAAAATTTGCGTGTTGCGTTTCAGGCTTTGGATGGGAAACTGTCTGTACAAACAGATTGTTTCCCATCCAAAGCGGGCAGGGATAGCCGCATAAGCGGCGCAAGGGGTGCAGCCCCTTGTACGAAACGCAGTGACGCAAAACAGCCCGGACTTCCATCGTCCGGGCTGTCTGCCTCGCAGAGCGCACGCATACAGGGTTTACCCTGTATAGAAGTGCGCCCTTGTTACCAAGGGATATTTTAGTTAACTCAGGTTAATAGCGTTGTGCCACATTGAATTTAGTTTGCTGCTTTGACTACTTCATCAATGTCAAGAGAATAACCCAAAACTTCTCCAACGTCCTTGATTTTGCCTTTGACCACCAAAGTGTCGCCAATAGACATTTCCATGACAGCAGCTTTTTGTTCCTCGGTCTTGATATAGCACTGAACCCCCATGATGGCAAACTCATCATCAGTTGGAACAATAGAGATATATTTACCACTGCTATCAATAACATTCAGACGACCAGTTAACTCCACATACTGGTCTTTATATTTCTCTGCTGCCTTTAGTGCGTTTCCGTTAAGATCATCCATCAGCTCAGAGACTTCATATGCTGTATAAGTGATCTCCGGAGTTTCAGATTCCGGCTGTGTACTGTTGGTATTTTCAGATGTGGTCACTTGGGTATCATTATTTCCAGCTTCATTAGACGTTTTGTCTCCGCCAGCACTACCGATTGCACCGATTATGATAATTACAATCAAAGCAATAAACCACGGACGCTTATAAATCGGCTTCTTGTTCTTTCCTCCACATTTCGGACATACCTTGGCGCTTGCAGCAATTTCAGTTCCGCAATGTTTGCAAGT
>JASUTA010000066.1 GCA_030445805.1 Clostridiales bacterium | reverse complement strand
TTATATAAATTTATTATATCATGGGTCTACAAGATTTTCCATACTGTTTTGGCGAAAAGTCCCACAAATCAGCGAACAAAAAACTGATCATGTTTTCCTTACAGAAAGGTACACATTCCTGTAAAAACACCCCCTTTACAACAACTTGGCTTTTTCGTAAATCTCTGCCCGGTAACGAAAGGTAGCAAGGGGCATCCCACATTCCTTTGCTGCTGCCGTCCCGGTGATTTCTCCCATTTTCCAACGCTGGTAGACAGAATGGAAATTCTCGGGCAGCGGTTTGGGTGGCCGCCCAAACCGAATGCCCTTGGCTTTTGCCGCTGCGATTCCTTCAGCCTGCCGCTGACGGATGTTGGTGTGCTCGTTTTCTGCCACAAAGGACAGCACTTGCAGCACAATGTCGCTGAGGAAGGTTCCCAGCAAATCCTTGCCTCTCCGTGTATCCAAAAGCGGCATATCCAGCACCACAATGTCAATGCCTTTTTCCTTTGTGAGAAAGCGCCATTGCTCCAATATTTCGGCGTAATTGCGTCCCAGACGGTCAATGCTCTTGATATAGAGCAGATCGTCTTTTTTCATTTTTCGCAGCAGTTTCTTGTACTGCGGACGCTTGAAATCCTTGCCGGATTGTTTGTCGATATAAACATTTCTCTCAGGTACGCCCACTTCCCGGAGGGCAATGACCTGACGATCTTCATTTTGCTCTCTGGTGGAAACACGGATGTACCCATAAATTTTCTGCTCGATCTTATTTCCTCCGTTTCTGCCACACAATGTCGTACCCCAGCACATCCGCCAACTCCACCGCCTCGCCATAGCGTAAAGAACCACGCTTTAATTTCCCGGACAGGTTGGGGACGCTGCTGCTCCATCCGTATTCGTCAGCCAAAACCTCCACTACCTCGCTCATGGTCATGCCAGCCCTGACAATGTAGGCTTTGATCTCGTTCCTGTAATTCTCGTGATTGCTCATAGAAAAGTCCTCCTGTTTTGTTGGCTCTGCGGCGAACAGAATCTATTCCGTGATAAATTCCATTTGCTACAAAGCATTGTTTTGGTAAAACTCATTTTAAAACTGGAATTTTTGCTTGTGATGCCCTGTTCACAGCACCCGCTTTCCCGTTTTGCTGGTTTGTGTGAAATCAAGCCAAACAGCGAATATCCACACGGAACGCTGTACTGTGTACGCTGTGCGGTGCAACGCTCGTTGGTGTGGTTAGCAATACTAAAATTGCAGTTTGTTCGCTGATTTCACATTGATTGATTTTTTGCCTGTGTTTTTAAGCGCCGTTTTTCCCGAATGCCGTTCCTGCCCGGGAATCTCACCCCGGCGTATCCCCGGCCTTGGCACGCTCGCAGCTTCGGGACAAATTGTCCCGAGGCTGGTTCTGGCGCTGCTTCGCCAACCGGCATATCCCATTCGGACGGTCATGTATTTTTCAAGCTGCAATGTCTGGTGACAAGTACATTTTAGCGAAAAAACATGGCCATTCCCGTATATCCAAAAGGATGGAAAAGGCTCTGAAAAAGCAGGTGTTTCCACGCTTATGGACAAGCTGTGTTATAATAAAAGAAATGGAGCAGCGGGGAGGCTTGGCATGAATACGACCTTAACGATTCAGGAAAAATTGAAGGATTTGCGGGTGGAACACGGACTTACCTTGGAACAGCTGGCCGACCAGACCGGGCTTTCCAAATCTGCGCTCGGCAAATACGAGAATGATGATTATAAAGACATCAGCCCTTTTGCCATCGTCACGCTGGCAAAGTTTTATCATGTGACTACGGACTATCTGTTGGGTGTGTCAGAACAAAAAAATCACTCAGACACAGAGTTGAGTGCTCTGCATCTGAGTGATGATGCGATTGATGTTCTGAAAGCCGGGAAATTCAACCCCCGGCTGCTGTCGGAAATTCTCTGTCACCATGATTTCCAGAAAATGATGCTGGATGCGGAGATTTATGTGGATCGGATCGCAGATATGCGGATTAACGATATGAACGCCGTACTGCAAGCCGTCCGCCAAATGGTACTGATGCAGCAGGGAGAAACGGAAAATGATCTGTACCTGCGGACGCTGGAACTTGCGCAAGTGCAAGAGGACGAATATTTCGGCCATGTTATTTCTGGCGATTTGAAGCTGATCCTTCGGGATATTCGGGAAGCCCATCAAGATGATGTAACTACTGCGGACAGCCATTCTCCGGCGCTGGATGTGCAGCAGAGTTTGCAGGAAGCCATGAACTACAAAGGCAGCGACGGTGAAAAACAGGCCCGCATTTTCCTCGCAACCTTTGGTATTGACTATGATGCGATCACGATGGAGCAGTTTGTCAATATCATCGAGGTCTTGAAGCTGTCCAAACACCTGAAATCCTCTTTTAACCAGCGGGGGAAAACCAACATGACCCATGGAAACGGGAAAAGGAAAAGAAAACGCAAATAGGCAAAAAAATATGCTGGACACGGTTGATTTTAACCATGTCCAGCATATTTCATTTACCCAATCCCTTCTGACAGATGCCGTAAGTGTAATTTTGAGCGAATTACTTTCTTACGAGCACCCGCCAAAAGTGAAGGGCGTTTTTTTAATGATGGACATTGATATTATGAAATGTATTTCCAGCGGCAAAGCCGGCGATCCAGCGCATCAATGGCGGAAAAGAGTAAAATTCCCATGAGGGCGATGCCGACAATACCGGCGAACATTTCCGCATAGGCGAGTTTAAGCCAACTGTCCATAATATAGTAGCCAATGCCGTAGCGCGTTGCAAAGTTTTCCGCAAAAAACAACACGGAGATCGCGGTGCCCGTGGAAAGCCGCAGGGCGGTTAAAAGGTTTGGCAATATGGCAGGCAGTAGCATATGCCTGTAAATTTGTCGGCGGTTTGCACCGAGTGCCAGAATTGAGGTGTAATAACTGCCCTCAATCGCTTTAACGCTGTCCCGTGTGCTGATAACGATTTGAAACAGAATAATAATCCCGACGAGGAGCACTTTGGAGAAATCGCCCAGCCCGAAAAAAAGCATGATGAGCGGCAGAAAAGCGATCTTCGGAACAGGATACAGGGCATAAAATATAGGGGACAACAGAGCATCCACACGACGGGAACGCGCGAGTGCAAACCCAATGGGCACACCGATCAGCAGTGTCGCAAAAACAGCCGCGAGAATTCGGCCCAAACTGTAGAGCAGGTGAATGCCGATAAGAGCCCACTTAGCAGAAATGACAACGGCCACTTTCGCGGGTGAGGGGATGAGTCTCGGATCGACGGCGATGCTGAGCAGCCACCAAAGCGCGACGATAAAAAGAAGTGCATAGAGATTACGCTTCATGAAAGGCCTCCCCGATTGCTTTTCTTATATCCAGACATAAGGCGTAGAACGCGGGATTTTCACGAAAATCGGGATCGCCGAAATGCGGGTTTTCGAATCGTTTATAAAATCCCTTCTCGGTTTGCATCAGCCAAATGTGTCGCCCCATAAAAACGGCTTCTTCAATGCTGTGTGTGACGGTAATCCACGTGCCGCTGTAGAGCGAAAGTGCGGCATTTTGAAGGGATTCACGCGTCATGGCGTCCAGCGCCGAAAACGGTTCATCCATCAGCATGAGACTGGGTTCGGTGATCCAGGCGCGGGCAAGTCCTACCCGTTGTTTCTGGCCGCCGCTGAGCTGATGGGGGTACTTTTTCAGATGGGCATCAATGCCGAGTTTGACAGCGGCACTGTGCGCGCGTTCGACTTGGGCATCGGAGAGCTTTTCTCCGGATGTATTTTTCAGGCGCATGCCGAGTACGATATTTTCCCAGACGGTTTTCCAAGGAAAGAGCCCATATTCCTGAAGCACGATTGACGTTTCACTTCGAGCCGCTTCGGGAGATTTTCCGAAGATGGAAATATCGCCGGATACAGGTTTTACGAGCCCGAGCATGGCGTGAAGCAGACTGGACTTCCCGCATCCCGACGGGCCCAAAATGGTATGCGCGGTATCGGGGTCAAAACGACACGAGAGGTGGGAAAAAACGGCTCTGTCCTCATAGGCGAGCGTGAGATTAGAAATTAGGATGCCGTCGCTGTTCAATGCTAAACCCCCCATATTTTCATGTCTTCCGTTGTGATGCCGATGGTTTGAAGAACCCGTGCAACGGTTTGACGTGCGGATTCGATCATGGTGATCGGCTGATTGTAATAAGCGGGAACCGGCGGGAAAATGGTGACACCCGCGCGACTGAGTTTGAGCATATTTTCAAGATGGATGCTACTCAGCGGGGTTTCCCTGACCATGAGGATAAGCGGTCGTTTTTCTTTAATGGATACATCAGCCGCGCGGCAGAGCAAATTGTCTGCGATGCCCGAAGCGACTTTTGCAAGCGTCCCCATACTGCATGGTGCGACAACCATGGCGTCCGCGGGAAAAGAACCGCTGGCCATGGGTGCAAAGAGGTCGTCGTTTGAGAAAAGAGACAGATTTCCATACCCGGAAAAACGGGAAATCCATGCCTCATATGTGGTCTCCAGTTCGTAGGATAAGACCTGTTCCCCCTGAGGTGTGACGACGAGGTAGACATGATGCCCTTCTTTCAACAGACTTTCGACCAACAGGCTTCCGAGCAGACTGCCGCTGGCACCGGTGATTCCGACAACAATGTGTTTCATAGAAGCCCCTCCCTTAAATAAGAAATAGATCAACAAGATCATGAATGGATTAAAATGATTAGATTAAAAAGACAATGATTAGATTAAAAAGACATCCACAGCCGCGGCCAAAAAGAGCATGACCGAAATGATTTGATTGATATGATAGGCGGCAAAATTCATTTTTTTACGATGTGCGGGGTCGACAATGCCGTGTTCTACGGCGAGTAAGAATCCGCTGACGGCGACGCCGACGGCATAAACCCATGAGAGTTGCGTCAGGAATACGAGACTCCACAGAAGCAGCCACATTATTAAGTGCATCCCCTTTGCAATCAAGAGGGCGTGTTTGAGACCGAAGCGTTCCGGAACGGAATGCAAATGGACGCTCTTGTCAAAATCAATGTCCTGCGTGCCGTAAACGATGTCAAATCCGCCGACCCACAGGGTGACAATAGCAGCTAAGATAAGCGGAGGCAGGGCAAATGTACCGGTTACGGCCAGCCACGCGCCCACCGGTGCCCCGGCACAAGTTATGCCGAGAATGATATGGCAAAGCCATGTAAATCGCTTGGTGAAGCTGTAGAGCGTGAAGAGTGCCAAAGCCACCGGAGAAAGCACAAAACAGATCCAGTTGATTTGATATGCCGCAAATACAAAGACGGCGTAGGCAAATCCGGTGATCAGAAGCACCTCATAAGGTTTTACGACGCCACGCGGCATATGACGGTCGGCCGTACGCGGATTCATGGCATCGTATTTTCGATCCACGAGGCGATTGAGGGCATTGGCGCCGTTTCGACCGGCAAAAAGACAAACCATAATCCAGAAAAAAATTCGGAGAGAGGGCATGCCGTCGGCGGCAAGAAACATGGCAATCATCGCAAACGGAAGTGAAAACAGGGTGTGCGAGAACATGACGAGTTCGCCGTATTGATGAATTTTGTCGTATATTTTTTTAAAGAATCGCTTTTCAGCCATCGATTCCATAGGTCCTCCATTTTTCGGTTACCATTCGGACGGTGGCTCCATCCATTTCGATGTCATTCGGCCAAGGGCGCATCAAGCCGTCCTCCGGTCCTTTTTTTGTGGCGTCAATGCCGATGAATAGTTTCCCGGAAGGGGTTCTTCCGATGAGGATGTCCCGTTTGGGATCAATGTTATTAAAGACTTTCCACGCCACGGTGGAATAGTCTTTCGGATCAATATTCGGATCGACGACGATGACAATATTGGCTTGACTCCCGGATTCGTGCATCAGTGCACTGAGATGTGCATGAACGTGACAGCCTTTTTCGACCTTATCAAACGGATGAATTTCCAGCACGGAGGGGCCGGATTCGAGAGCGGCTTCACCGGTTGAAGTTTCTGCGGCGTCATCCATTTCGGCTTCGCAAGTTTCATCGGCGCGTTTTGTCGTGGCATCAATGCCGAGTCGGAAACCTTGGAAAGCGCGGTTGGATGCGTGGTCAAGCGCATCCAGAGGGCCCTCGGTGAGAATGAGGTGATTGGCACAGGTGACATGTTGTTTAACCGCCTCTGCAACGGCGGCGTAATTGTGAACATCGACATCCGAATCAACGACGATTATCATTTTTGTATACATCATTTGCCCAAGTCCCCAAAGGGCATAAAGCAATTTGTTGGCGTGGCGCGGAAAAGCCTTTTTCAGCGAAACGATGGCGCAATTGTGAAAAACGCCTTCAAGCGGAAAGTCAATGTCGACGATTTCAGGACATTGAATTTTCATAAGCGGTCTGAAAATGCGTTCGGTTGCCTTTCCCAGATAACAATCTTCCATCGGTGGCTTTCCGACAATGGTCGTCGGGTAAACGGGATTCTTTTTGCGGGTGATTTTTTCCAGATGAAAGACAGGGTATTCATCCGCAAGCGAATAATAGCCGGTATGGTCTCCGAAAGGGCCTTCCGTGCGACGTTCATCCAAATCGACATAACCTTCGAGAATGAATTCGGCATGGGCAGGCACATAGAGGTCGTTGGTGACACATTTGACCAGCTCGACAGGGCGTTTTCTGAGAAAACCCGCAAAGAGCATTTCGTCAATCATCTTGGGCAGTGGCGCGGTGGCGGCGTAAATCGTCGCAGGGTCACAGCCGAGTGCAACGGAAACCGGCATACGCTTGCCTAACTTTCGGTATTTTTCATAGATTTCTTTGCCGTCCTTATGGAGGTGCCAATGCATCCCCGTGGTTTGACCGTCAAAAATCTGCATGCGGTACATGCCGATGTTCTGCTGACCGGACTCGGGGTCTTTGGTAAAGACGAGCGGCAATGTAATGTATTTTCCGCCGTCTTCCGGCCAGCATTGGATGACCGGTAGCGTATTCAAATCCGGCGACTCGATGACTTCTTGGCAGGCGGCGCGTTTTACTTTCTTGGGAAAGATGAAAGGCAAAGGGGCCAGTTTCGGAATGGCTTTAATTTTTCCGGTTAAAGTGGCATAAGCGCTGAGATTGAAAAAGGATTCAATTTCGTCGGCGATTTCATCTAAGGAATTGACGCCGAGTCCCATGCAAAGCCGTTCATAAGTGCCCATGGTATTGATTACGAGCGGATAGGGAGAGCCCTTTACATTTGTAAATTTGAGTGCATTGCCGAATCGTTTTGAAACGCGGTCGGCGATTTCGGTGATTTCAAGAACGGGGTTCACTTCTGTATTTATGGTTGACAAAAGCCCTTTTTCGTCCAAGGCTTTCAGAAATTGTTGCAAATCTGTATAAGACATGTTGTCCTCCTCATGTTGGTAACACTTTGATTATAGACATTCTATCAACCCTTGTCAATTTAGGCGAAGTGCGGGGTATGGGCACTTTAGAGGCGTTGGGATTGTTAAAAGATTATTTACATTTTTAAAAACTGTGGTATAATTTTTTCGTGCAGTTCTTTAAGAAAGATTCTCAATTACAAAAATAGATAAAGAAGGGAATTGCATAGAAAAACAGGAGGAAATGATGATAAAAGTAAAAAAGGGTATGGTGCTGACGGCACTGATTTTTATGTTGGTACTGCTCGTCTCCGGATGCGGATCGACGGCGGTAAATGAGGGTACCGGGACGTCCGATGCGTCTGAAGTGTCTGAAACGTCTGAAACGTCTCAAACAGAAAAAACACACCTGAACATCGGCGTTATGTCGGATGTAGGTGCGGTGCCGTTTGTCTTGGCGGGTCAAGAAGGCTATTTTGAAGATGAAAATTTAGAGGTGGAAATCACCGTTTTTAAAAGTGCCACTGACCGTGATGCCGCATTCCAAACGGGGAATTTAGACGGAATCATGGCAGATATGATGACAATCGTGTTTTATGAAGATGCCGGACTTGGCGCAAAAGTGACTTCCGAAACAGCGGGAAATTATCGGATGGTTTCCCAGCCCGGTCTTGAAAAGGAGGCGCTTTTGGCGTCAGATTCAATTTCCGTGGGACTGTCGACCAATACTGTGATTGACTTTGTGACGGAACAGGCGGCGGCAGCATTGGGTTTTGAAGAGCGCCTTGACAAGGTTGCGATTCCACAGATGCCGACGCGTCTTGAGATGCTTCGAAAAGGTGAACTGTCCGCGGCAACACTTCCGGAACCACTTGCTTCGGCGGCTTTGATCGACGGCGGGACTGTGGTGACCGATACGCAGGAAATGGGACTGTACCCCGGCATTTTTATTTTTTCGGGAGACAGTTTGGAAAATAACGGGGATGCCGTGCGCGCATTCTACCGGGCCTATAACCGCGGCGTTGATTATGTCAATGCCACCGATATAGATACCTATTTTCAAACACTCGTCGATGTCATCGGATTTCCGCCGACACTTGAAGGACAGTTCGACATGCCGACACTCGTACATGCCGAACCGGCGGATGAGGTCACATTTAATGCGGTAATGACTTTCATGACGGATAAAGCGCTCACGACATCCGCTTATAAACTTTCGGATGTTTCAACGGATGCGTTTTTGCCGGAGGAGTAAATTTAATATTCAGGTGAATGATACGGCGGCTCTTCGAGCCGCTTTATTTTTTTGACTAAACTTCTGCGATCCAGCAATAAAAAGACAATCAGCAAGAGCGTGGCGAGCCATAAGGCAATCACGGCCCCTATAATAATGATGAATACAGCCGATTCATCCGACAGGGAACCATCCTCCTGAAAGTTAAAGAAGATTTCTTCAGTTGAGGAAGCATCGGAACCGCTATCGGAATACGCGGCCAGGTAATCTTCGATTTCGCTCATTGTAAACAGATTGGTGCGGCTCGCGGATTCAAAATCCGGTTCGGAAACAATGGAATCCAGTGCATCCAGAGTGTCTTCAAAGTGATTAAACACCGCATTGTAGACACTGAGGTCGTCAAAGGAAATATCGAGTTGATCGAAGTCGATTTCCCCACTCAGAAACTGATTATAGGCAGTTTTCACCGAGGTTTGATCGGCTTTCAGACTTGAAAAAATATCCGCGGCGGCGGTGATGCTCATGGCATAGGAATAGACGTAATGGTTTTGATAAAGATGCGGAATTTGCATCCAGTCATAAGCGAACGAAGACTGGGTATCCACTGCATCCCCGAAATACGTGCGGTTCACATCGAGCCAGAGGGTGTTCAGGACATCCAAAGTAAGCGATTCACCGCTTTCTGCACGTTCATAAACTTGATTTTCGAAATCTGCCAAAATAACCTGAGAGAAGAAGGTATCATAAAACAGATCCAGATCCGTTGCCAACAGCTCCAGGGACTGTGAACCATCGACGGCATTCTCTTTCATGTAATCCAGCATCAGGAGTTCGTTGAGCGTTGAAGGCAATTCCCCAGGAAACGGTGAGACATTGGCGTCGAAATAGCCCTGCAGTTCATTGGTGCGTTTTTGCTGAACGGCATGTCCGAGTTCGTGAGCGAGTGTAAACGCATCATCCAGTTCATCGTAATAGTTGAGAAGAATGTAGACCGGTTCGCCGTAAGCACCCCAAGTGTACTGACTGGACGTTTTATATGTATCCGGATAAACATCGATTGTATTGCCTGTGACGAGTGCGGAAATGTCTTCAGAGTAAGAGTCCCCTAAAGCAGAGAGTGCATTTCTGACAAGATCGACGCCTTCATCATAGGTGATTTCGCCGTAGGCATCCGGCGTATACGGCAGATACAGATCGGATGTCAAAAATGTATCGACGCCCAGCGCTTGTCCGCGAAGCTCAAAATAGCGACCGATAAGATCGGCATGTTGTTTTGTGACGGCAATCAAACCGGTGTAATCACTCGGATCAATAACGCCATCGAGGACGTATTCCAGAGTGGAATCGTATCCGCGGGCACGGGCCTGAAAAATATTTTTTTCTACTTCCGCAATGTAGATGGCGGCGTAGGTATTGGCGTGTGAAATGTAAGGTGCCATAATGGCATCGTAAGCGTTTGTTCGCCATTCCGGGTCGGTTGCGTAGAGATAGACGATGTCGGTCGATGGGTCAAAGGTGTGGACATTGCCAAAATGGTCGGTGAAGGATTCGTATTTAAAATCCGATGTATTGAGTTGGTCGTAAATGTTGGAAGGCGCTTCAGACCAACTGTTTGCAAGGGCGAGAATGACTTCACTTTCTTCACTGAGTATGGCGCCGCGCGCTTGTGAAATATCCGTCAAGAAACTGGCGTAAGGGGCAAAAGCATCTTGCTCGGTCAGTGCCAAAATATTTTCGTCACTGCGTTCCAGAAGTTCGGGCATGAAAAATGCCGTGTCTTCATCCAGCTTTGTATAGGCCTGCAGTGCGGTGTTATAAGTGTCTTGATAAGTGTCGTCGGTAGAATCCATATCACAGAGAGACGCGGCGTAGACGTACATTTTATCGGCCGTGCGGTAATAGGTTTCATAGGCGACGAGAAATGCTTCAAGCGCTCGATCATCCCCCAAAGTGGATTCGTATTGAGGCAGTTCGTTGCTCATGATCTGATTGTAATCGTTTTCAAAATCGGCTTCGGTTGCATAGAGTAAGGTCATATCCCACGACGTCGGATAAGATTGACCGAAGGTTGCCTGAGGGAAGAGTACGGATGCGATCAAGAACGATAGGACCAGCATGATGCGATGCTTTTTAGACATGAGACCTCCTACAGATTACTTTGATTGAAAATTTTGGATGTATGGCACGTAAAAAAGCCTCTCATTGAGAGTCATCAACGAGAGGCAGGTGCCTAATTGTTTCTTGAATGGGTATTTCCGATAGACGTCTCTGACAAAACCGAATTCAGATTTGAGAAGGATTGATCCAATCGGTCAAGCGTTTTTACGTCGAGGTCAAGAAGCTGCTCGGACATTTCATCCGAAAAATTAGCCAGCGTCTCTTCGACGATTTGGCGACCGTTTTCCGTCAACGAAATGTAGTAAATACGTTTGTCGTCCAAATCAATTTGTTTGAGGAGATACCCAGATTCGATAGCCGTCTTGACATAGCGGCTACAATTCGGCAATGAGATGTTTAGCAACTCGGAAACTTCAGAAATCATCAATTTTTCATGACGATATACAGTATGTAGCAGTTTAAACTCGAGTTTGCTGACGGCAGCATGTTGATTTTTCATAAAACTGGACTGAATCACTTCTTCGTAGAAGTCGTTAAAAATCATCACCTGCTTAAGGATGTTTTTGACTTTGTTGCGGTTGTCTTTCATGATTCATCACACTCCTATGATTATTATAAAATCAAAGGTATTTAAATGCAACATTCCTTTTCAATCTGTCAACAAAATGTCATATTAGATATCATTTTGATATTGTTTCCAGTTGGCATGACTTCTGAAAATCATTGATTTTAAACCAAATGCCCCTGAAAAGGGGCATTTTAATGTTTTTTGTACCTAATAATATTGCTCGTGTCGCGGAGAACTGCTATTTTCGAATTTGACCGTCTCCGAGAATGACGTATTTGATTGAAGTAAGCGCTTCAAGTCCCATCGGTCCGCGTGCGTGGAGTTTTTGTGTGCTGATGCCGATTTCTGCACCGAATCCGAATTCCGCACCATCCGTAAAACGTGTTGAAGCATTGACATAAACGGCGGAAGAGTCGATGTTTTCGAGAAAATATTGCGCGTGATGGTAAGAATCGGTCAAAATACTTTCGGAATGACCGGTGCTGTATTTTTCAATATGATCAACGGCTTCGGCAACATCATCTACCAATTTAACGGCGAGCTTGAAGTCGAGGTATTCGGTTTTCCAATCGTCCTCGGTTGCGGGGTGAATGGCCGGATTGCTCTTTTGGGTATCTGTGAGAAGCGCCATGGCGGATTCGGATAAAAAGAGGGTAACATTTTGTGCTAAAAGCGCATCGGTCATCATCGGGATGAGCGTTGTCGCCCGATCTTTATGGATGAGGACGGTCTCTACGGCATTGCAAGCTCCGGGACGCTGTACTTTTGCATTGACGATGATGTCCGAGGCATTTTGAATGTCATAGCCTTCATCGACGAAAATGTGGCAATTCCCGGCACCGGTTTCGATCACGGGCACTTTGGAATTCTGGACGACAAACTGAATGAGTCCTGCGCCGCCGCGTGGGATGACACAGTCTACGTATTCTGTGGCTTCAAGAAGCTCTTTGACGAGGCTTCTGTCTGTGCTTTCAACGAGTTGAACGGCATCGGAAGGAAGATCGACGCGACTCAGCCCTTCTTTCACGGCTTTCATAAGTGCCATATTGGTGGCCAGTGCATCCGAACCGCCCTTTAAGATGACGGCATTTCCGGTTTTGAGGCAAAGGGCGGCGGCATCGATGGTAACATTCGGACGCGATTCATAGATGATGCCGATCACACCGATCGGAATGCGTTTTTTTGCGATTTCCAAACCGGCGTAGTTGCGCCATGCGCTGTCAGTTCGCCCGACGGGATCGTCGAGGGCGGCGACGTCGTGGAGCCCCGAGATCATGCCTGAAAAGTTCTTTTCATTTAAGCTGAGGCGTTCGACGAGAGACTCTTTGATGCCGGCTTCGCGTGCACGTCGGATGTCCTCTGCATTTGCGGCGAGAATATCCAATTTATACGTATCGAGTGCTTCTGCGATGGCGTATAAGAGTTCATTTTTCTTTGAAGTCGGGGAAGTTCTGAGAATTCTGGCAGCAGCACGTGCCTGAATCCCCATCGTTTGAATGGACGACATATTAGGACCTCCTTTTTTTAGAAAAATTAAAGACCGTTCCGACCGCATCCGAGGTGAAGGCAATATTGAGGACATTGTCCGTATCGCTGTTTAAGATGAGCATGTCTTTTTCGGCAGCAGCGAGCAATCGTGCGGCTCTGAATTTGGTCTGCATGCCGCCGGTTCCGAGAGAACTGCCCGATCCGCCTGCGGCTATGTGATCCATGGTTTCCAAGGTATCGATTTCATCAATTTTTACCGCATCGGGGTAACGGTGCGGATCTTTATCGTAAACGCCGTCGATGTCGGACAGGATAATGAGCCCGTCGTAATCCATCATGGCGCAGACTTCAGATGACAGTGTATCGTTGTCGCCGACTTTGATTTCATCTACGGCGACGACGTCGTTTTCATTGATAATCGGAATGATCTGATGATCAATGAGCGCACATAATGCGTTGACGCAGTGAAGACGGCGCGTTTCCGTGTCCATGTCTTCTTTGGTGAGAAGGACTTGAGCGACGGTAATGCCGTA
>JASUTA010000065.1 GCA_030445805.1 Clostridiales bacterium | reverse complement strand
TACTCTGAAAGCAATTCTCTTACTTCCATTTCAACCAGTTCAAGCAATTCTTCGTCATCTACCATGTCGCATTTGTTGAGGAATACGACGATGTAAGGAACGCCTACTTGGCGGGAGAGAAGAATGTGCTCTCTCGTTTGAGGCATCGGACCGTCTGCTGCCGATACAACGAGGATTGAGCCGTCCATTTGCGCAGCACCTGTGATCATGTTCTTGACATAGTCGGCATGGCCCGGGCAGTCTACGTGAGCGTAGTGTCTTGCCGGTGTTTCATACTCAACGTGCGCTGTAGAGATCGTGATTCCTCTTTCTCTTTCTTCCGGCGCTTTGTCAATGTTTTCGAAATCTACTTTTTGTCCCAAACCGTATTTTTCATAAAGGACTTTTGTGATGGCCGCTGTAAGAGTTGTTTTACCGTGGTCTACGTGACCGATTGTTCCGATATTACAGTGCGGCTTATTTCTTTCAAATTTTTGCTTAGCCATGGATTGCCTTCCTCCCTTGTTTGCTTATTTTATTTAACCAAGTGCAACTGCACCTGTCTGTCGCGTATTGGGTACTGCCGTTTAATTGATGTTGACAATATACTTTTCAAGTTTCTTCTTCACCCGCTGAAGGGCATTGTCAATCGATTTTACCTGCTTGTTCATCTCAGCCGAAATTTCATTGTAAGACTTGCCTTCCAGATAAGCATTTAAAACCTTCCATTCCAAATCGCTCAAAACTTCACCCATTTTCTCCTCGATCATTGTGAGTTCTTCCTTTTTAATAATGAGGTGTTCCGGATTCAGTTCACGGCTATTGGTCATCATATCATAAAGTGTACGATCGGACTCTTCGTCAAAAATTGGCTTATTTAATGAAACATATGAATTTAAAGGAATATGTTTCTGCCGAGTCGCGGTCTTGATCGCCGTAATAATTTGCCGTTTGATGCAAAGTTCCGCAAAAGATTTAAACGAAGTCATTTTTCCGGGTTGATAATCTCGCATCGCCTTAAAAAGGCCGATCATCCCCTCTTGAACAATGTCTTCTCTGTCGGCGCCGATTAAAAAATAAGCGCGCGCTTTGCTCTTTACAAAATTTTTGTACCGCTTAATCAAGAGTTCTTGCGCTTTGATATCGCCTTCACGAGCAAGCTTGACCATCTGTTCCTCATCAACATACGATTGATCCATCTCTGATGTCCTCCAAATTGAATCGTTTTACAAACAGCCTGCTCATAAACATTATATAGACTGTGCGTTTTAACGTCAAGTCTCCGATATTATCACGGTTTCATCAATTTTTTATAGATTTCTTCCGAGATACTATCGCCGATTGTTGCCGCTTCGTGGCGCTTGTCCGTAACACGTTTGATTCGTTCCTGAATGTGTGCCATTTCAAACAAAAATTCTTTTGGAGTCATGCGCAAAGCGCCACTTCCCAAAACAACTTGTTGTTCTGCCCAATCACCTGTCACAACACGAACCATGTTTCTGGGGTCACCGGCGAGGCCGGCTACTGCAATTTCAATATACGAATCCGCAGTTTGGTGTTCTTTTGTATATACAACGCGAATCCCATGAATCCGATCCACTTTGGATTGCGTGCCTTTCACCTGATGTGCATCAAAAACAAGATAGACGATTTCTTGAGTAAAGGCTTGATATTCAGCCACGCGCTCAATCAATTCGGCCCTGGCGGCATCGAGCCGTCTCAGTTCTTCGCGACCCTTCATCTGATTGAGTGTGTTGTAACCGTCTATAAAAAGATACCGCTTGCTATGCCTTCCCTTAATTTGCTCGGACATATCGTTGCCTTACCGCTTCGTAAAGAACAATCGCTCCCGCAACAGAAGCATTGAGAGAAGTCACTTCCCCAAGCATCGGAATAGACACCATAAAATCGCAAGTTTCTGCAACCAATCGACCGATTCCGCTGCCTTCATTGCCACCGACAATGGCAAGTGGGCCGGTCAAATTCGCCTGATGATAAACCGGCGCATCCATATCTGTTCCGACAACCCAAATTCCCTTTTCTTTAAGCATGCGAATCGTCTGAGTCAAATTGGTGACGCGCGCAACAGGGACATATTCAACCGCTCCGCTCGACGTTTTTGCTACCGTTTGATTGACTGCGGCGCTCCGTCTTTTGGGGATAATGACACCATGTGCTCCGGCGGCATTGGCGCTTCGAATCAAACTGCCGAGATTGTGCGGATCCACAATTTCATCGCAAATAAGCAGCAGTGGCACTTCATTCTTCTCTTCCGCACGTTTCAAAATATCTTCTACTTCAACATAGGCAAACGGCGCAACATAGGCAATAACCCCTTGATGGTTTTCACCTTCCGCCACTTGATCTAATTTTTTTCGATCGACAAATTGAATCACAAATTTCTGTTCTTTTGCTATGTCGATAATTTTCTGAATTGATTTATCCTTGGCACCCTCTAAAACCAACAATTTATTAATTTCTCTGCCGGCTTCCAGCGCCTCTGTCACGGAATTTCTTCCGTATATAATATCCTGCATAAACATCCTCTTCTAAAGATCTGCGAAAAATTCGCGAACCTCTTTTATTTTTCCACAAGTCATATTGCCTTCGGGACAAGGCCCACTCACACATTTCGGACCGGCACCTGCAAAGAGCAACGGCGCTTCCTGTTTTACAAGTTTAAGCATTTCCACAGCCAGTCCCCGGATTTCCCACTGTGCCCTATTGCAGCATCTATGGTTGAAAAAATTCAGCAAACTGCGTGCATTCATCGTAACGACAATTTTGGTTTCACACGCATTCGGGAAGACGAATCGCGCATCTTCAATGGCCGACTTTTCCGCCATAGACTCGGCGCGCTTTTCCGGGTGTCCTTCTTCCAAGTACTGTTGCAAATAAGACGCCTGCAACATCGCGGTCAAATCATCATACGTTTTTTGATCGGCAGCCATCGCCGCCTCGAAAAGTGAAAGCGCCTCGGGATTTTTAGCAATCGCCGGAGGAACGATATATTCGAAAGCATCTAATTTAACATAGCGCTGAGATTGCTGAGAATAGGAAGCAATTCGATGCCGAACCAGTTGGTGCGTCAACACGCGGCTCACTCCTTCAACCGCAAATGTAAAAGAAACGTGTTCCAGAGGAGACTCATGTCCCAAATCCAGTAATTTTTTGACGAAACTTTCTGTTTTCTTTTCGTCCAATCCCGTCATAATTTCTTCGACTCCGACGGGCGAATAACACAACTTCGCCGCCGATGCAATGACTTTTTCGGGATTGGGCGTGTGTTCAATTAATAAAACCTTCATCAGAATCCCCCTCTGTCCTTATTTTTTCATTTCATTGTCTTCTGATTGGGGCGGTTCCTCAATCACGCGAATGCCTTCCGCAACAATCTCGCTCAACCGCTGTTCCGAACCGGTCAAATAAAGATACCCCACCAGCGATTCAAACCCCGTTGCATATCTGTAATCTGACATGGAAGCATTTTTAGGCATGCTGTTTGGTTTTTGATTTCTGCCGCGGCGAATCATTCCCCACTCATCCTCAGTAAAAAAATCTCTCAAAGTATTGACAATTTTGGCCTGTGCGGCGGCGCTGACATAAGTGACCGCTTTCACCGACATCTGATGCGGAGATAAACGAAAGCCGGACATCAGATAAATTCGAATGTAGGCCTCGTAAATGGCATCTCCCAGATACGCCAATTTCAGCGCATTCATCATGCGAACGTCTCCGTCTTCGGGCACTTGAATTTTTAAATGCTCCAAGAACAATTCCATGTGTTCTTTCATATCAGTTTGCCCTATGCCATTTGACGCCTTGCGCCGTATCTTCCAGCACAATGCCTTTGGCTTTGAGTTCGTCCCGAATTGCATCCGCAAGCGCAAAATCTCTATTTTTTCTGGCGAGTTGACGTGCCTCTATCTTCTGTTCAATTTCTTTTTCAAGCGCCGTATCATCCGCAATAACAATTCCGAGAACTTCTGTGAGTTCATCCAACAAAGCGAGTACTTTTTCAATCGATTTTAGCGAAGACGTTTCATTTAACGCCGTATTGGCATAGCGCACCAATTCAAAAATAGCGGCAATACCGTCAGCCGTATTGAAATCATCATCTAAAGCTTCAATATAATGTGTCTTAAAATCCTCCAACGCGTCATCCAGCCCTTCCGGCACTTTACCGGCTTCCGAAGCAACGTCCTTTAAATATTCCAAATTATTTCTTGCATTTTTTAAGCGTTCCAATCCGTTTTGAGCCGCTTCAACCAGTTCTTTGCTGAAATTAACAGGGCTTCTGTAATGTGCCGATAAAATGAAGAACCGCACCGTAGCCGGATCAAATTGTTTTAAGATATCCCTTGCCGTAAAGAAATTTCCAAGCGATTTCGACATTTTTTGATTGTCTATGTTAATATAACCATTGTGCATCCAATACTTTGCAAACGATTTTCCGGAGTGTGCTTCACTTTGTGCAATTTCATTTTCATGATGTGGAAAAATCAAATCTTGCCCGCCGGCATGGATGTCAATTTGATCGCCGAGGTAGCGTTTGCACATAGCGGAGCATTCAATATGCCATCCCGGTCGCCCTTCTCCCCACGGTGCCTTCCAAAAAGGCTCGCCTTCTTTTTTCTTCTTCCAGAGGGCAAAGTCCAAAGGATTTCTCTTTTCTTCACTTACATCAATACGCGCACCGGACTGTAAATCTTCAATCGATTGACCTGAAAGTTTACCATATCCCTTAAAGGCGTCTACCGAAAAATAAACATTGCCATCCACCACATAGGCGTATCCATTTTCAATCAAATCACCTACGAAAGCAATGATATCGTCCATCGTCTCCGTCACCTTCGGATGATGATCGGCTCGGTGAATGCCGAGTGCATCCGCATCTTGAAAATAAGCCTCAATGTATTTTTCACTGACTTCAAAGTTGGAAATATGTTCTTCGATCGATTGTTTGATGATCTTATCATCCACATCCGTAAAGTTTTGAATATAAGTGACGTCATATCCCCTATATTCCAAATATCTTCTGAAGGCATCAAAAACAACAAATACGCGCGCATTTCCGATGTGGAAATAGTTATACACAGTCGGTCCGCACACATACATTCGCACTTTCCCGGGTTCAATCGGAACAAAAGTCTCCTTTTTTCGAGTCATGCTATTATAAATTTTCATTTGGGTACTCCCTCCGAAATTTTCTATCCTTTGGTTTTAGATTTATTATACTCTTTTTAACGGAATGATTCTTCTAAATTTATCATCCGGAATCACAATTCCGATAGAGCGATTCCCTGCTTTGGGGACCATGATTTATTATACCAAAATCTATCATGAAAACAAGTCTGACAGCGACCTCATAAAACCGCACCAACTCATAACATGAAACAGCGCATTGATTACAATCCTATTGTTTTTTAAGAACATTCTGGTATGCTAAAGATACCCAAAGGCGTTGATGATAAGCCGTGCATTTCCATACCCACTTCTTCTCCGAGACAGTGATTGGCTTATCATCAATTTCTTTTTTTGCACTTTTTCCTAAATCCTTTTCAGCAAAATAAAAAATCACATTTTGGTGTCATAAAATAGCCGATTAGTGACCTACCTATTGTGATTCTTTTCAAATGTGCTATGCTGAAAACAACCCGAAGGCGTTGATGATAAACCGTGCATTTCCGTACCCACTTCTTCTCCGAGACAGTGATTGGTTTATCATCAATCTCTTTTTTTTGTCTAAAAATCAAAAGGTCCCTTCTTTTCTCATTCAAATCTCAAAATACATCCAAACATCATCTTATCGATCATCGCATCGTCCGCTCTCACGCATTTATTCTAATTTATTCTAACATATTCTAATATTTCTTTTACCCCAAGTATAAAGTTTCATTGGTTATCATTTCGGCATAAGCCTTTCTCACTGCACACTTTCGTGACACCATACCGCCTATTGATTACATATCTATTGTTCTTTTTTCCCGTTTTGCTATTCTGAAGACAACCCAAAGACATTGATGGTAAGCCGTACATTTCCAAGACACATCTTTCCTAAGACGTGGTGGCTTATCATCAATTTCTCTTTTACTGACATGACAGGATTTCTTATGCTTAACAAACTTGCTCTGAATCTAACGGATTATATCTACCGGCAAGCGCCCGACTTGGACATTAAGAGGAAAGACTACATGCGCTACGGTATAGAATCCATTTTAGGAGAGGCTTCAAAGTTTATTCTCATGGCCGCCCTCTTCTATTGGGCAGGCGTTTTGCCACAATTTTTCTTTTCGCTGGCAATTTTCCTGACCCTTCGCGCCTTCGGAGGCGGTTATCATTTTAACCATTATTGGTCCTGCTTTTTCTTCACCGTGTTGTTCTTTGCAGGCACTCTCTTTTATGGTGACTGGTTAACCGGACAGACTTATCTCAGCCTGACTCACATCATTATATCCTACTTCTTAATCGCAGTATTTGCACCTGTTCCCTCTAAAAAGCGCCCTATCAACGATCCACAAGTCTTATCAAAACATCGCCGCCATTTATTCACTGTACTCGTCGCAGAAACCATTATCGCACTTTTGTTGCAAACCTATATTCCACTGTCTCTTTTTGCGTCAACCGTGACGCTTTTTACCATACAATTAATGATAGGAGGATTTAGTTATGAAATCGAAAAGAAATTTGTTTAGTTTGGTTGGAAGTCTTTTGCTGTCTTATGTTGTAATTGTTGCAGCTACCCCTTCATTGCTTTTCTTCGGCGAACCTGAACCGCCAAAAGAAGCATAATTACGAAAATAGTGCTTTTATGACAATGAGATCCCCTTCATAATAAATTTGGAGTTTCCCATGATATTTTTTACATAATGCCTGTACACTCCAAAGCCCATAGCCTCGATTGCCGGATTTCGTTGTAAAGTTCTTATCGGCAAGTTTCGACAAAATTTCCGGAGAGAGAGTCTCTCCGGTATTTTTTGTGAGACAATAAAACAATTCTTCCCGCTCATCGTATCCCATCTCACAATAAACATTTCTATTTGATTTTCCCTCAACGGCTTCAAACGCATTGTTCAGCAAATTGTTCATCAAAATGGAAAGCTCATAGTCCAGCACGCGAATTGATTTCAAACTGCATTTAATCGAGATGGAAAAATCAATGGCCTTAGCGATCGCCTCATTGTGTTTCATATACAGGACCGCTTTCACAATATCACGATCCGAATTGAGCAATTCACCATCCATAGAATCATACGCATATAAATCCGTCAAAAAATTCTTGATTTTCGAAGACGCATCTTCCGGTGTACTGGTTTCCAATATTCCTAAGATTGTCGTCAAATGGTTTTTGTATTCATGCTGCTTCGTTTTTACCTCGGTGAGCATCTGTTCAAGCGGTAATCGTATTTCTTCTTGAACCTCAAGTAATTTACCTCTCTCACGTATTTTACCAATTTCCAAATACGTATAGTAATTGATTGTTAACACAATAAGCATCAAAAATATAAAATAAACAAAATTATCTGTGAGAATTTGATTATCAAAATCATAAATAATCTTAAACAAGAATGAAAAAATGATTAAATTAATTCCCAAATAGTTGATGTATTTGTTCTCATATTTTTGTATTTGATCTTTTAATTCATCACCAAATTTACTCAACAAAAAAACTAATATTACAAAAATAGCGCCCATAATACCCAGCATCGCAAAAATATTTGAATCAAATATATGATAAACCGGGATAAATAATAACTGTAGAATCACCAATAACATTGTAATAACTAGAAACGCAAAAAACACTTTAAAAAGTGATTCTTTGGAAATCCAAGTTAGTACAATAATCGCTACAGAAAAATTAATAAATGGTGAGTACGCTGGTATTTTCCAAGCTGTGCCTATGCATAACAGTATCCAGAGCACCAGAAATATAAAAAACTGACCCTTTTTCTTTTTTCTAATCTCAAGTAAATAGTACATGGCATACAGAAAAGTCATACTTTCCAGCGTCGTTCCGATCACCGTGTTAACTATAAATTCTGACATAAATCACACCCCATTTTTTCGACCGCATCCGCGGCTTCCCCAAAGAAATCATTCTATTATTTAAACGCTCATCTCTAAATATTTTTTCTCTCATCCCATTCTCTATAATTTAGACGACACTCTAATCGAACCTCACATTAAAATAAAAAGATTATACTTGTTCGGTTATATTCTCATCTTGTTCTGAAACGGCACCACTTTGATTCAAAATTTCTCCGATCCATTTTTTATGTGTATTGGAAATCGGAATTTCATCCTCACACTTATAGAATTCTAAGTACTGCTGGCGATAAGAATATTTCTTGATCGCTTTGATATAATTGACATTGGCAATAAAAGAGCGATGTACCTTCAAAAAATTGCTGTATTGCTTTAAATTTTGCTCAATCCATTTCAAATTGACATAGGGTGCATTATAAGTCCCCCGAACCGTTACAACGCTTGAACTTCTCCCCTTGGCTTCAATATAGATAATTTCATCTAAATTAACGCGCACCGACATATGCTCCAGTTCGAGAGTGATGTATTCCATCTCAGCCTTTTTAAGAACCAAGTACTCATCTTCCAAAAGTCGATCAAGTGATTCCTTAATATCTGCCTTTGAGTAGGGTTTAATCACATATGAAAAACAGTGAATCTCTTTGTAGGCGCGCAACTCCATGTCTGTACGAACCGTCAAAAAAATCATCCAAGTCAGTCGATACCTGCTGTTGTTTCGAAGAGTTTCGGCCAGTTCATAGCCTGTTTTACTGTCCTTTAAATCAATATCAAAAAAGAACAAATCAATCTTTTCCGAAAATGCAATACGAAGCGCCTCTTGATAATTTGAAGCGGAAAAAACCTGATAATGTGCATTGACAGAAATAATCATTTGCTCAAGATTTTTACGTTGATTAGAATCATCTTCAACGATCAGTATGTTTTTCGTTTCTAATTTTTCCATAGTGCCACACCTCACTTAAGTCCTATTTTTATTATACCATTTGACAGGGCTAAATAAAAAAAAATAGCGCAAAATACGCTATTTTTCTATAACTATTTTTTGAAGATTCCCCTACATTTGACTTTGAGTGAATTTCACGCGTCTAATGACTGAATCTTTTCCCAGAATTCCCATGATTTGAGCAATATCAGGGCCATGAACCTGTCCCGTCACAGCAACACGTACCGGCATAAAAAGCATCTTTCCTTTATAACCCGTTTCCTTTTGGATTTCTTTAAGCATCGGTTTGACATCTTCCGCCGTCAATGTGTCACAAGCTTCCAGCTTGCCGACAAACACATTCAGCAAATCAGCGATATGCTCTTGGCTTAATACTTCACGCGCTTCATCGTCTTCAGGATGGACGTCGTCGGACATAAAGAGCGCAAGGTGTTCTTTAATTTCTTCCAGTTTATTCAAACGCTCTCTCAAGACTTCAACCACTTGACACATTTTATCGAATTCCGCTTCAAAAGTCGCCTCATCGCAGTAACCCACTTCGACAAAATAAGGTTTGCAAAGGGCAGTCAACTTCTCGATCGGATAAGAACGAATGTAATGATTATTGACCCAATTGAGTTTATCCAAATCAAAAATTCCACTGGATTTAGAGACCCTTTCAAATGAAAAATGCTCAATCAGCGCTTGCATGTCAAAAATCTCTTCCTCCGTATCCGGAGACCATCCGACAAGTGCGACATAGTTGACAAGCGCTTCCGGCAGATAACCCTTCCTTCTGAAATCTTCAACCGCAACATCGCCTTCTCGTTTACTCAGTTTCTTCTTGCTTTTACTTAGAATAACCGGTAAATGAACAAATTCCGGTGCTTCCCAGCCAAACGCTTCATACAGATAAACATGTTTCGGCGTTGAAATCAACCATTCGTCACCGCGGATCACTTGAGTGATTTCCATCAAATGATCATCCACGACAACGGCCATATGATAGGTCGGGAAACCATCCGCTTTCATCAATACTTGGTCATCCATGTCATTTGTATTGACCTCGATGTGCCCCTTTACGCGATCATCAAAAGCAATGACCCGATTTTCCGGAAGTTTCAGCCGAACAACATAGGATTCTCCGGCAGCAATCCTTTGATCTACTTCTTCCTTAGAAAGATTTCTGCAATGTCCGTCATATTTTGGTGTTAACCCTTGCTCTTTTTGTTCTTGTCGAAGTGCGTCCAAACGCTCTTTCGTACAAAAACAATGGTAAGCATGTCCGTTTTCAATCAATTGTTCCGCATAAGGTTTATAAATATCCAATCGATCGGATTGCGTATAAGGCCCAAAATCGCCTATTTCATGAATCACACCATTTTCATCGGCTACCGGACCTTCATCCGCTTCAATTCCCGCCCATTTTAGCGCGTAAACCATCCCTTCAACAGCATCTCCGACCAATCGAGTCTGATCGGTATCTTCCACGCGGATCACAAAAGTTCCGCCTTGTCCTTTTGCATATAAGTAATCGTAAAGCGCCGTTCTCAAACTGCCGATATGAACGTATCCCGTCGGACTTGGCGCAAATCGAACTCTGGGTTTCATTAAAAACCTCCTTCAACAAATAATATCCAAGATAAATCTCCACTCATTATACTAGAACTGAGAGCCCCTTTCAATCACAAGGCCGATCTTACTCATAATGTGATCGTAGCTGTTCTCATCATGCGGTTTCGTGCAATGGCTGCAATCTTTTATACCACCTGTCATCACAAAATTTCCGCCGCATTCATCCTTAAGCATATAAAGCGGGCAATAACAAAAAAGACAATTAAACGTTTCCTTTTCAACCCCTTTATGACAGGGAAAATATTCACATTTCAAATTTTGGCTAAATTTATAAAATTCACTCACGTCAACCTCCGAGTGTCTTCTTTCGACTTAAAGTTTTTTGAAGTGACTCTTTTCTGAGAGTAAGACCACCGCCTGAGCGGAAATGCCCTCCCCGCGGCCCTCAAATCCCAAGCCTTCTGTCGTCGTCGCTTTAATATTGATGCACCCTTCGTCACATGCCAGCGCCTCGGCCACGTTTCTTCTCATCAAGTCAATATAAGGCGCCAGTTTTGGTTTCTGAGCAACCACAGTTACGTCGGCGTTCCCGATAACAAATCCGCCTTCATTCATCAAGCGCTTTACGTGTGCCAGAAGAAGCATACTTGAAATGCCCTTATAACGTGCTTCCGTATCCGGAAAATGGCGACCGATATCCCCTATACCAAGCGCACCGAGAATCGCATCCATCAATGCATGAAGCAACACATCCGCATCCGAGTGCCCGAGCAAGCCCTTCTCATATGGAATTTCAACGCCGCCTAAAATCAAAGGACGCTCTTCTACGAGACGGTGTACATCGTATCCTGTTCCGATTCTCATAACCGTTCCTCCGTTACAATGGGTAAGCCCCTGTTAATATTGCCTCTCCGATGACGAGGTCGAGCGGGGTGGTAATTTTTATATTATACAGACTGCCCATCTTCAGTTGAATTTTCCCGTCAATGCGTTCTACCAGTCCTGCATCATCCGTTCCCGTAAATTGGTCCTCTACAGCCCGAAAATGAGCCTTCATTAATACTTCCCGCTCAAATAGTTGTGGTGTTTGAATCGCCCAAACTTCACTTCTGACGAGCGTTTCAAGAACCTGAGCGGATGCATCGACGCGCATGAGTGTATCCACCGCAGGAATCGCCGCAGACACCCCTGCTACTTCGGATAAAAGCTTGAGATTCGAACCGATCCAACCTTTTGGAGGAAAGGGTCTGACGCCGTCATGGACAGCCACATATTTAAAGCGCTCGGGAATATTCATGAGCGCTTTAAACACAGATTCCTGACGCGTTTCTCCGCCTTCTGTCAAATAAATCGGAATTTTAAATTCGTCTTTTTTTTGCCACTGTTTTATTTTTTTCGAGATGGAAGCCAATTCGGATCCCGGAGCAGCAATCCAGATTGCATCGATTGACTCGTCTTCAAGCAGATGACATAAAGTCCATTCAAGGACTTCCTTCCCCCGAAGGTTCAAAAATTGCTTTCTCTGGACCGTCCCCATTCGGCTTCCCGCTCCTGCGGCGGGAATAATGACCGCAACGCCTTTATCAGCGTACATATAGCCCCCTGAAACCTATTTGTCCGTTTTAGACCGCGCAAAAATCATGCGGCCAGCAGCCGTCTGAAGCACGCTGGTTACAACGACCTGAATACTTTCGTTCATAAATTTTTTTCCGTCTTCTACGACGATCATTGTACCATCGTCCAAATAAGAAATACCCTGATTGGATTCCTTGCCCTCTTTGACAATCTGAATAAACATCTCTTCGCCGGGCAAAACAACCGGTTTTACAGCGTTTGCCAGTTCGTTGATGTTCAAGATCAGAATATCCTGAAGCGTCGCCACTTTGTTCAAATTGTAATCGTTGGTGACAATACTTCCGCCGATTTTTTGAGCCAGTTTAATCAATTTAACATCGACTTCCGGCACATCGTCAAAATCTTCATCGACAATTTTTACCTCCACCGGAAGGTCTTTTTGGATGATTTTAAGCACATCCAGTCCTCTGCGGCCCCGATTTCGTTTCAATCCGTCCGATGAATCCGCAATGTGTCTGAGTTCCCTGAGTACAAACTCGGGAATAACAATTTCACCCTCAATAAAACCCGTTTTGCATATGTCTGCAATACGGCCGTCTATAATGACACTAGTGTCGAGGATTTTAGGCGTTGCATTTCCTGCGGGCGGCGACGGTTTTGTCGTCTTAGATAAATTCAAGCGCTTTGACCACTCCCCGAGACGCGGCTGATCTTTCGCGTTTTTCTGAGCAATAATAATACCCAGATAGCCAAAGAAAATATACGTCAAGATTTGAAGTGAATTGGAGATCATAGGAATCGGGATAATGTCATATAACCCACTGATTAAAAAAGCAATTATAAATCCGGAAATAAGTCCAATAAGTCCAAATAAAAAATCGTGCGGCGGAATCTTCTCAAGTTCTTGCTGTGCGTATTGCGCGAGCTTTCTTCCGATCATAATAAAAAGCTTGGACGCAAAATACATGACGAACCCAAAGAGAAGGCCCGTAAATATCGGCACTGCAATTAAATAAACGATTCGCTGAAGACCAAACACGTTTCTGACATACAGATCTTCCGCTGCAAAAATACCAAAACCAATTCCTATAGATATAGCGTAAAAATAAACCCCGGCTATACTGCTTACATTAGATGCTATAATACAACCTACTATATAAAATATAAGTCCCATACTAAAAATGTACCTGGGCTCAATTCTATCTCCTAAAAAGCCTGCAATCAATCTACCAACTATGCTAAATAAAGTAATTAAACCCATCGACATAGCAGCTATATCGGATGGAATTCCTTTATCCAGTAAATTGATTACTCCATGTGCGAGAAAAATGTAATACGGTGCAAAAAAACCTATTGCCCCTATAAATACAAGCCAAAAACTTGTGGTTCTAAGGGCTTCTTTCACTGTCCAGTCATCTTTAGTCTGATAAACATTAGCCATATAAGAGTTAATTACACTACCTCCGTACATAGGAAAAAAGGAGGAGTCTTCTGGTCTTTTTGCATGTTGTAATTTGACAAAAAGTTTCTACCTTATTAATGGTTA
>JASUTA010000064.1 GCA_030445805.1 Clostridiales bacterium | reverse complement strand
CACCGGTGGAAACCGTAAAAGGTGCCATTGAAGCCCTTGAAATGTTGGACTGTGAAATTGTGCTTTACGGCAATGAAGAGGCCGTTGAAGCGGAACTTAAAAAATATCGCTATGATACATCGCGTCTCTGGGTCGTCGGAACGACGGAAGTCATCGAAAACGACGATAAGCCTGTAAAGGCGATTAAACAAAAAGAAGATGCGTCCATGGTCGTGGGATTAAAAGCCCTTAGGAAGAAAGAAATCGATGCGTTTGTATCCGCCGGAAATACGGGGGCACTCCTCGCGGGATGCCTTTTTAAAGTCGGACGGATAAAAGGGGTCAATCGACCGGCGATTTGCACCGTATATCCGACGATGGGAAACCCATCGGTACTCGTTGATGCCGGAGCAAATGCGGAATGCAAGTCGAGAAACCTGATCGAATTCGCCGTCATGGGCAGTTTGTATGCGGAACGTGTCCTCGGAATCAAATCTCCGCGCGTTGCACTTGCCAATATCGGCGCGGAAGAAACCAAGGGGACAAGTCTTTACATTGAAACACATGCGGCTCTGAAGGAGACGGATCTGAACTTTATCGGCAATGTCGAAGGGCGAGACATCCCCGGAAATGTAACGGATGTCATTGTCGCCGACGGATTTACCGGAAACATTATTTTGAAACTCACCGAAGGTGTGGCCATGTCTTTGGTTGCCGGATTGAAGGCTGAAATCACAAAAAACACAATCGGCAAATTGGGTGGGGCTTTACTTAAAAAGAATTTAAGTGATTTCAAGAAAAAATTGGATTATACTGAATACGGTGGTGCACCGCTTTTGGGTGTTGACGGATTGGTCGTAAAAGCACACGGGTCATCCAATGCAAAAGCGTTTAAAAATGCCATTAAGTATGCTTACATCGGCGTAAAAAGCGATCTTGTCGAGGGAATTCGTGAAAAACTGAAAGCCGGAGAAGACGAGGAAGAGGAATAAATTTTTAAATTAACATGCCCTTAAATGGAATCAAACATTTCTATGCTATACTACATTTTATCTAAATTTTGGAGGTCGGCATGAAATTAACGAAACTTGAAAAGAGCTGGGCAATGTACGACTGGGCCAATTCAGCCTATACGCTCACGGTTACGACGACGGTTTTTCCGCTCTACTTTAAGGCGGCGGCATCCGAACTCGGCGTAACGGCGAGCCAATCGACGGCATACTGGGGATTTGCGAACTCGATTGCGACATTTTTGGTCGCTTTTCTGGCGCCGGTACTCGGGACACTCGCCGATTATTACGGATTTAAAAAACGATTTTTTATGTTCTTTCTCGCGCTGGGTGTGACGGCGAATCTCGTGCTCGGACTCGTGCCGGAAACACAGTGGTTGCTACTGCTTGGGGTTTACATACTGACCGCCATCGGTTTTGCCGGGAGCAATGTTTTTTATGATGCATTCTTGGTGGATGTCACCACTGACGAACGGATGGACCACGTCTCCAGTATGGGGTTTGCACTCGGTTACATCGGCAGTACGATTCCATTTATCATCGCAATGGCCATTATTTTGCTGTCCCAGATGGGGATTTTGCCTTTTGACGGCTTTACGACGCCGAAGATTGCTTTCGCTTTGACGGCGGTGTGGTGGTTTGCATTCAGTTTCCCGATCGTTCGAAACGTCGAACAGGTTCACGGTCTTCCCCGAGAGCCGCAACCGATTGCCAAGAGCTTTACAAGACTTAAAAATACGTTTGTCAATATTCAACATCATAAAGCGGCGTTTTTGTTCCTTGCAGCTTACTTTTTCTATATTGACGGCGTGGACACCATTATCAAAATGGCGACTTCTTATGGTTCGGATTTAGGTGTCAGTGACAACAATCTTCTGATTATATTGCTCGTGACTCAATTTGTTGCCTTCCCGTCTGCGATTATATTCGGGCGATTGGCGGGACATTTCAAAGGAAAAGTGATGCTGTATGTGGCCATTGCACTGTATACCGGCATTTGTATTTATGCGTATTTTATGAAAACCACTTTGGATTTCTGGATTTTGGCAATGCTTGTAGGCTTGGTTCAGGGCGGTGTTCAGGCACTTAGCCGATCGTATTTTGCCAAACTGGTTCCCAAGAAGAACGCCAACGAATTTTTCGGATTCTATAACATTTTCGGAAAATTTGCTGCGATTATGGGGCCGTTTCTCGTGGGCTTCGTCACGCTTCTAACCGGAAAGAGCAATTTCGGTGTTATGAGTATCGCCGTTCTGTTTGTCATAGGCGGGGTGCTGTTGACGCGTGTCCATCCTGAAGAACAAGTAAAATGAAGCTTTTAAGCCTTTGAGAGGGTTCTCCTCACAAAGGCTTATTTTTTTAAAAGACGGTTGTGTTTTTCTATAGAAAACTATAAAATAGTAGAGAATCGACGCATGATTAAGGTCGTTTAAATATGTTATCACAAAGCGTTGTCATGGTATATTTAAATGTCCTTTTCAGAATAGAAAAGGAGGGATAAAATGACAGAAACTATTTCTCAAGTTGAAGCGATGATCGGCTACTCGTATCGGGACAAACAATACCTTGTGCGCGCCCTGACACATAGCTCCTACGCCAATGAGAATAAACGTGAACAAATTCACAACAATGAACGCCTTGAGTTCTTGGGCGATTCCGTTCTTGGATTGATTATCAGTGAGTATTTGTACAATACCTATACGGAGCTGGAAGAAGGGCAACTGACAAAAATTCGGGCAAGAATCGTCTGCGAGTCATCTCTCGGAGAAGCGGCGCGAAAATTGGATTTTGGGAAGTACATGCTCTTCGGACATGGCGAAGAACTGACGGGTGGTCGAGATCGAACATCGATTTTGTCGGATGCTTTTGAAGCGGTGATTGCTTCGATGTACCTCGACGGGGGTATTGAAGTCGTTACACACTTTGTCTTATCACACATGGCGGATATTATTGCGGATGCCGTTCAAGGTAAATTGTTTACGGATTACAAGACGCGTCTTCAAGAAGTGATTCAGATCAAAAAAGGCAATCGATTGCGTTATGAGATCATTCGTGAAGAGGGACCGGATCATGCAAAAGTTTTCTTCACGCATGTACTGCTCAACGGCGATGTCATCGGACTGGGCTCCGGCAGAAGCAAAAAGGAATCGGAGCAAGAAGCGGCAAAAGAGGGTTTGAAGAGGTTGAAAAGTAATGAAAGAGGCTGACTATGAAAGGTGAACGCGGCATTATCCCTATTTTTATTCCGCACATGGGATGTGGTCACGCGTGTATCTTTTGCAATCAACATACCATAACCGGAGATGCGGGACAGCCATCTCCGGAGTCGATTCACCATGAAATTGAATCCTGTTTGAAAACCATGCGCCAGCCCATAAAAGAGCTGGCCTTTTACGGCGGGAGTTTCACCGGGATCGACGAGCGGCTTCAAATACAATATCTTGAGGTGGCCAAAGCGTTTCAGGATGCCGGGGAAATCGGTCGCATTCGCGTTTCCACGCGACCGGATTATATAGACGATGCCATCATAGAGCGGCTGAAAAACTATGGTGTTTCACTTGTTGAATTGGGGTGTCAGTCATTTGATGACCGGGTTCTTTCTCTTTCGAAACGCGGGCATGACAGCCTTGCCATTGACCGGGCCGTATCATTGCTCAAGACACATGGACTTGCATTTGGTGTGCAGCTGATGTACGGATTACCCGGTGACGATGATACGCGGTTTTTAAACAGCGTCGACCGTGCCATCGCCTTGGCACCCGAATGCGTTCGCATTTATCCGACTCTGGTCATTCGGGGAACAGAGCTTGAAACACTCGAATCTTATCATGCGCCGACGCTTGAAGCGGCAACGCGTGCATCGGCCGAGGCGGTCAGACGTTTTTCGAGAGCCGGTATCGATATCATTCGTATAGGCCTTCAAAAAACGGATTTAATTGACTTTGATGCGGAAGTAAAAGACGGTCCTTTGCATCCCGCTTTCGGCGCTTGGGTCATGTCCTTTTTGTTTTTTGAAGCGCTTTTGCCTGAATTCAAACGATTGAATCCAAATGATCGGATTTTGATTCGTGTTCATCCGTCTCAAGCCAGTTATATCAGTGGTCAGGAACGCATTAACATAACGCGTTTCGAAGCGGCTTTGGGTCGAGGCGTGCGGTTCAAAATCAGCGCGGACGCAACCGTTCGACGCGATGAAGTATGGGGTGTCATTGACGACAAAACCGCATTTCATATCCATATCATGAATCCTGAGGTGTAATGTGTATTTAAAACGAATTGAAATGAGGGGCTTTAAGTCCTTTGCCGATAAAACTGTTGTAGAATTTCAAGAAGGTGTTACCTGCGTTGTCGGGCCGAACGGAAGCGGTAAGAGCAATATTACGGATGCCGTTCGCTGGGTACTCGGTGAACAACGACCGAAAACCCTGCGTGGGAGCAAGATGGAAGACGTCATCTTCAATGGGACCAAACAGAGAAAATCACTTGGCCTCGCCGAAGTAACGCTCGTGTTTGACAATACCGCTCATTTTTTCCCGCTGGAATACGAAGAAATTGCCGTTACGCGGCGCGTGCATCGATCGGGCGAAGGCGAGTACTGGATCAATCAGATGCCGTGTCGACTGAAAGATATCCGCGAATTGTTTATGGACACGGGCATCGGACGAGAAGGCTATTCCATTATCGGTCAAGGCCGGATTGATGAAATTTTAAGTCAAAATAAAGACGAAAGACGCATGATCTTTGAAGAAGCGGCGGGAATCGTCAAATTTAAATCGCGCAAATCGGAAACCGAACGCAAGCTGAAAGCAACCGGAGAAAATCTGGACCGCATTTTGGATATCTTATCGGAAATTGAAGTGCGTATTGAGCCCCTCAGAGCAGAGAGCGAAAAAGCGAAACGATATTTGTCCTTGTCTGAGTCGATTCGAAATATTGAATTAAAAGAATTTTCCACGCGGTATCAACAATGTGAATCTGCCACGGCAGAGGTGAAGACGGAGACGGATTCGCATCGGCGTGAAATCGAGATTCTCGAAGGAAAACTCCGGGATTACAGAGCGCAATACGATGCGGATGAAAGTGCACTCTACGCATTAAAACAATCCCTTCATAATATGGAAGATGAGCTTCATGAAGCCACCAATAAAGAGAGCAGAATGCAGGGCGAACGCCAAGTCCTTCAGGAAAAAATCGACAACGCCGAATTGAATATTCAGAGGTTGCTCGAAGAATCCGAAGAAATGGATCAGTCGATCAAAGCTCTTGAATCGGCATTGGAGGCATTTGATGAAGAATACATGAATGTCTCGAGAAACCATGAAAATATGAAACTTGAATCGGAAGCGATTCAACTGAAATATACCGCAGCCGGAGAACGCATTGCGTCTATGCGCGCAGGGCAAGCTTCTGACCGAAGTGAAGCCATTCAACTTTTGAATGCCATAGAAGTAAAAAAGAATGATCGTGAACGCACACAGCAGTACTTAATCAGCCTCGATGAAAAAATTCAAGCGGTTCGTTCGGACAGCGAGAAGCAAAAAAGTGCCATTTTGGACAATGATAATGAAGCGGGAGAAATGGAATCTGCTCATACGGTTCTTTCAGAGGAGCAGGAAGCGCTGGCTCATGAAAAAAGTGAATTACAGGCGCGTCGAAAACTCTATCGCGAACAGGATGTTGAACTGGAGCTAAAAATAGACCAGTCCAAACAAGAGGTCTCCAAAGTCAAAACGGAATGTGATTTGCTGAAACAAATGGAACAGGATTTTTCCGGATACGACCAAGGGGTCAAGGCGGTTTTAAAACATCTCGGGAACACGCCGGGGTTCCATGGGGTTTTGGCGAGCCTGATCGAAGTTCCAAAAGCCTATGAAGTTGCTATTGAAGTGGCTCTGGGTAGAGCCATTCAAAACATCGTCTGCGAAAAAATTTCAGACGCAAAAGTCGGAATCGACTATTTGCGCAAGAATAATATCGGACGTGTGACTTTTTTGCCGCTTGAAAATTTCGATCGGTCCGGAGAAATGGAAGGGGCATTTTTAAATGAAGCGGGTGTCATCGGGCTGGCCAGCAGGCTGGTGACGTGTGATGACGCTTACAGCAATATTGTCAAACACCTCTTAGGGCGAACTTTGATCGTCGATCGGTTTGAAACGGCGGCGCGCTTGATTCAGGATAAAAAATTCCCCGTTCGCGTGATTACGCTCAAAGGGGATGTGCTGATTCCGGGAGGCGCCATCACCGGGGGCTCTTATAAATCGAGAATGAGCAATGTATTGGGCCGAAAAAGGCGCATTTCCGATCTTGAAACAGAAACGGTAAACCTCCGGGCATCGCTTGATAAAATGATTGCCGAACGCGCGACGCTGATGGAAATCATTCAGGAAAATGAACAGAAGCGTACTGATTTGGAAGCGCGCGAGTCGGAATTAAATCTGGAAAAAGTGCGATTGGAAAATGCGCTGGAAAACTTAAAACAATGGCGAAATGCCAATTTGGAACGCCAAGAGAAATTGGCTTCGGATTATGAAGCGCTCCTTCAAGAAAAACAACTCTCAGAAGAGGCGCTGATGGCGCTTTCTGCTGAAATAGACAGCGCACAAGAGCGAGTAGACGTTCTTGAACGCGGTCAGAGCGTTGCAAAAGAATCGCTTGATGCAGCTGAGCGGGAAATGAATGCGCTGTCGGATGCGGCAATGTCGCTGAAGATTGAACTGGCTTCCCTCGAACAGACCATGGCGTTCAAACAAAGGGAGAGAAAACGCACGGAATCCGATTTGAAGAGTGCCCGTGAAAAATACGAATTGCGCCTGGAACAGTCTGAAACTTTTGCAAAACAACGCAATATATTTAAAGAAAATTTGGATGCGTTAACCTTTGAAATAGAATCGCTTTCGGGAGAAAAAGGTGAGATGCATACAGCCATTCAAGAAAAAAATCGTCTTGAAAAGGATGGAGAATCCGCTTTAAAAGTACTCGGTGAAGGCATTTCCGAATTGATGCGGGGACTTGATGGACACAAGGAAGCGATGCACCGTATTGACGTTAAATCGGCTCGGCTTGAAGCGGAAAAAGAAGCGGTTGTGTCCGAACTTTGGGAACGATACGACATGAGTATCGGCCAGGCGATGCTGGTTGAAGCGATCGAACATTTTTCAAAATCAGACATACGCGCGATGAAGCAGGAGCTCAAAGACATGGGACCTGTCAATGTAAAAGCACCGGAGGAATATGCGGCTGTTTCGGAACGCTATACTTTTATGAACAGCCAGCGTGAAGACTTGGCTCAAGCGGCGGATCAACTCAAAAAAGTCATTTTAGATCTTGAAAAGCAAATGACGCGTCAATTCAAACATTACTTTGAAACCATTTCAAAGAACTTTGAAGAAACCTTTAAAGTGCTGTTTGGCGGTGGTGTTTCGGAACTGATTCTCGCTGACGAAGACGATGTGCTGAACTGTGACATTGATATTATTGCTCAACCGCCCGGCAAGAAACTTCAAAGCATCAATTTGCTATCCGGCGGAGAGAAGGCGCTTACGGCAATTGCGTTGCTGTTTGCCATCTTGAATACCAAACCGTCACCGTTTTGTATTCTGGATGAAATCGAAGCCGCGCTGGATGACGTCAATGTTCAGCGGTTTGCGTCCTTTATTAAAAATCACGCCGATCGTTCCCAATTTGTCATTATTACACACAGAAAGGGGACGATGGAGGTAGCGGAAGCACTCTATGGCGTGACAATGGAGGAATACGGCATTTCTAAGATACTGAGCGTCAAATTAGAAGATGCACAGGAGACTATGATTTAGGAGGAAATATGGCAATGTCATTTTTGTCAAAATTAAAAGAAGGTTTGGATAAAACCCGAAAGGGAATTACCGATAAAATGGATGATCTCTTCAATAATTACGGCGAGATCGACGATGATTTGTTTGATGAATTGGAGGAGATTCTCATCACGGCAGATGTCGGTATGGAAACGACCATGACGCTGATTGATCGCCTGCGCGAAGCACTGAAAGAGCGACGGGTCAAAGATGCTTCTCAGGTCAAGCCCGTTTTTAAAGAAGTGGTTGCAGAAGTGCTGACCGAAAACAATAACAAGCCCTTTAAAATTGAAAAGGTGCCGACGATCATTGTCGTCATCGGAGTCAACGGTGTCGGTAAGACGACGACGATCGGAAAAGTCGCACATCGCTTGAAACAAGAAGGCCGTTCGGTTATGATAGCGGCCGCTGATACTTTCCGCGCGGCGGCAATCGACCAGCTACTCATATGGGGTGACCGCGTTGGGGTTCCGGTTGTGCGTCAATCCGAGGGCTCGGATCCGGCTGCGGTAATTTTTGACGCCATTCAATCGGCAAAAGCGAAAAATACAGATGTGCTGATTTGTGATACGGCGGGAAGACTTCACAATAAAGTCAACTTGATGAATGAACTTTCCAAAGTGTTTCGCATCATTGACCGGGAATTTCCGGAAGCGGAGCGAGAAGTGCTCTTGGTACTCGATGCGACCACCGGACAAAATGCGATCCAACAGGCAAAAGTTTTTGGGGAAGCGGCCGATTTGACCGGGATTGTCCTGACGAAATTGGACGGGACGGCAAAAGGCGGCGTGATTATGGCCATCAACCACACGCTGAACATTCCCGTAAAATTAGTCGGTGTCGGAGAAGGTATGGATGATTTGCAACCTTTTGAAGCAACTGATTTCGTAGAAGCGCTCTTTGAGAGTGAATAGTCCCTTTGAGAAAATCCGATAAAAGTCAGGATGTAAAGGAAAAAAGCTTGACAGCGCTTGAGGATTGTTTTATAATTTGTGAGGTATGAAAGCCCATGTTAGAAAAAAAATTGCACATCGATGCTCTGTTTGCCTTTTACGGAAAGATGCTGACAGAGAAACAATATGAAATCATGGACTATTATTGCAACATGGATTATTCGCTGGGAGAGATTTCCGAGCTGTTGTCCATCAGTCGGCAAGCGGTTCACGATGCAATCAAGCGCACGGAAAAGATTTTGGAACATTACGAAGAAACGTTGGGGCTTTATGAGCGGTTTTCGGAGAAACAGGAAACGTTTGAAGCGTTGCTCGAAATGCTCAATCAATACGAAGCGTCTCCGGCGCCTGCGCTTTTAGACGATATGAAAAAGAAGATCAGCCTTGAGATAGAAAACCGATAGGAGGGCCGCGTGGCATTCGAAAACCTCTCTGAACGCTTGCAAGGCGCATTTGACAAATTGCGCGGCCGAGGCAAGCTGAACGAAAAAGACGTCAAGGAAGCGATGCGCGAAGTAAAACTCGCCTTGCTGGAAGCGGACGTCAACTTTAAAGTCGTAAAAGACTTCATTGCTAAAGTAACTGAACGCGCTGTCGGAGAATCTGTTCTGCAGAGCTTGACCCCCGGACAGCAAGTCATAAAAATCGTCAACGAAGAGCTGACACAGCTCATGGGGACGACGCAAAGCAAAATTGAATTTTCTTCAAAACCGCCGACGGTGATTATGATGGCCGGTCTCCAAGGAGCCGGTAAGACCACCACTTGCGGCAAGCTTGCCGGGATGCTTAAAAAATCCGGAAAAAGACCGCTTTTGGTTGCCTGCGACGTCTATAGACCTGCCGCAGTAAAGCAGTTGCAAGTGGTTGGTGAAAAAGTGGATGTTCCCGTTTTCGAAATGGGCACCGATGTATCGCCGGTCGAAATTGCGAAAAAAGGGATTGAACATGCCAAACGCTTCGCCAATGATGTCGTTATCGTGGATACCGCGGGACGCCTACACATTGATGAAGTACTCATGCAAGAATTGATCGATGTCAAAAAAGCCATTGAACCTAAAGAAATTCTCTTGGTTCTGGATGCGATGACCGGTCAGGACGCTGTCAATGTTGCCGATCATTTCAATGGACAACTTGAGATCAGCGGCGTTATTTTAACCAAACTCGACGGGGATACGCGAGGTGGGGCAGCACTCTCCGTTCGTGCCGTGACGGGAAAACCGATTAAATATGCCTGCATCGGCGAAAAACTGACGGATATCGAAGAGTTTTTCCCGGATCGAATGGCTTCCAGAATATTGGGAATGGGCGATGTCCTGTCGCTCATAGAAAAAGCGCAAGAAAATTTTGACGAAGAAAAAGCCAAGAAACTCGAGAAAAAAATGAAGAATCAGACATTCGATCTCGAAGATTTCCTGGATCAGCTTGAACAGCTTCAAAACATGGGGCCGATCGGCGATCTGCTCGGCATGATGCCGGGTATGAACAGCAAAGCACTTAAAGGCGTTCAGTTGGATGATAAGGATTTGACGCGAACAAAAGCGATCATTCAGTCGATGACTGTCAAAGAGAGACAGGCACCGGATATCATCAACGGAAGCCGGAAAAAGCGCATTGCAGCAGGATGCGGCATGCATGTTTCCGAAGTCAACAAGCTTTTGAAACAATTTGACCAGACAAAAAAGATGATGAAACAGTTTGGTCAGATGGAGAAAAAAATGAAAAAGGGTGGGGGCTTAAAGTTTCCTTTCTTTTGATAGATGTAAATTAATTTAGTAAGGAGGTGACAAAATGGCAGTAAAAATTCGTTTGACAAGAATGGGCGCTAAGAAAAAACCTTTTTATAGAGTTGTCGTTGCTGATTCCAGATCTCCTAGAGACGGAAAGTTCATTGATCAAATCGGTTATTTCAATCCGATCGCAGAAGGTGAACAAGTAAAACTCGACGTCGAAAAGGCAAACCACTGGTTGAGTAAAGGTGCTCAGCCTACAGATACTGTAAAGGCTTTGTTCAAAAAACACGGCGTTTATGAAGAGAAGTAATTGAGGTGGCAGCATGAGCGAACTGGTAAAAATGATTGCAGCTTCTTTGGTTGATGATCCTGAAAGTGTTGAAGTAAAAGAAGTTGAAGGCGCACAGTCCATTATTATTGAACTGAAAGTGGCTCCGGACGACATGGGAAAAGTAATCGGCAAACAAGGCCGTATTGCAAAAGCCATCCGCACGGTGGTCAAAGCGGCTGCAACAAAAGAAAACAAACGCGTTGTGGTTGAAATCATTCAATAGAAACTCTGCATTTAAAGCTATTTCATTTTGAAATAGCTTTTTAATGCTTATGCAGCACTATCCGCAATAAACCGCGAACAATGGAGGACATATGAAAGACTGTTTCAATATCGGCAAAATTGTCAATACACATGGGATACGCGGAGAAGTGAAAATTTATCCGTATACGGATGATCCCTATAAATTTGAAGATTTTGAATACCTCCTTATCGGCGATAAAGCGGATAAGCACGCCCTTGAAAGTGCACGCGTTCACAAGAATATGGTGCTCGTTAAATTTGCCGGATTGAATACCATAGAAGCGGTTACACCGTTAATGAATCAAAATGTCTATATTGCAAGGGAAGATGTAGAAGACGACGGAGAAGGTCATTATATTGTAGACCTGATCGGATGCGAAGTGTACGACCAAAACGATGCTCTGATCGGCATCTTAAAGGATGTTCTTCAAAATACGGCACAGGATATTTATGAAATCAAGCGTAAAGACAACGGTAAAATGCTTTATGTTCCTGTAGTGGATGCTTTCGTAAAAGCCATTGATGTCGATCGAAAGCGCATAGATGTGCATTTGATTGAAGGGATGATCGAATGAAGTTCCGAGTGCTCACGCTTTTCCCCGAAATGTTTGACAGCTTTTTAAATACCAGCATCATCGGGCGGGCGATTTCCGGCGGACAAGTTGAGGTCACGCTCGACAACATAAGGGATTATACGGAAAACAAACACGGACGCGTGGACGATACGCCGTTTGGCGGGGGTGCGGGCATGGTGATGTGCGTTCAGCCGCTCAAAGATGCCCTTATGGCCAAAACCGTTGCACCCGGCGGACGTGTGATCTATCTGTCTCCGAAAGGAGAAACGCTGACGCATGCAAAAGTGGTGGAATTGGCAAAATTGCCTGAAATCGTTTTGGTATGCGGCCATTATGAAGGCATTGATCAACGCTTTATCGACCGTTATGTCGATGAAGAGCTTTCCATCGGTGACTATGTGCTCACCGGAGGAGAAACGGCGGCAATGGTGGTGATCGACAGTGTCAGCCGAATGGTGGCGGATGTGTTAAGCAATGAAGCCTCTGCACATGAAGACAGTTTTTCCAACGATCTGTTGGAATATCCGCATTACACACGTCCGGCAGTTTATGACGGCGATGCGGTTCCCGATGTTTTGCTTTCGGGGAATCATGCGGAGATTGATCGCTGGCGTTTGATTGAATCTCTTAAAATTACAAAGGCGCGGCGACCGGAACTCTTTGCCGCGTATATGAAAAAAGTAAACGACCTGGTGAAGGATAAAAAGACCCTTCAGAGGATAAAAAAAGACTTGTAAGTCATTTGACTGAATGTTATAATATATGATGTCTGTAATACGGATGGTCCTCTGCGCTATAGGCGGTAAGAACATCTAGGAAGAAGGGAGCTATTACAATGAATCAAGAAATCATTAAGGCTATCGAAAGCGAACAACTGAAAGACAACATTGCAGAATTCAGTGTTGGAGATACGGTTCGCGTACATTTGGTTGTCAAAGAAGGTAAGCGCGAAAGAATTCAGATTTTCGAAGGCGTTGTCATTAAACGTCAAAACGGTGGTATTTCCGAAAACTTCACTGTAAGAAAAATTTCTTCAGGTGTAGGTGTTGAGAAAACATTGCCGCTTCATTCACCGCGCATCGACAAAATCGAAGTGGTTCGAAAAGGTCGTGTCCGCAGAGCGAAACTCACATATCTGAGAGGGCGTACCGGTAAAGCAGCTAAAGTCAAAGAAAAGAAAAATTATTAAGCATGTAAAAGGGGACTGGAAAGTCCCTTTTTATATTTCTGAAAAGCGTGATACAATAGAAAAAACCGCAACAGGGGGGTGCGTATGAGTATTAACTGGTATCCGGGTCATATGAAAAAGACGCGGGATTTAATTGAAGCCAATCTAAAGCTGGTAGATGTTGTGATTGAACTATTGGATGCCCGCATCCCACTGAGCAGCAGAAATCCTCAGTTTGATGATCTGCTTAAAGATAAAAAACGCGTCATTGCATTAAATAAAGCCGATTTGGCGGATGAAAACAAGACGCGACTTTGGGTCGATGCCTATGCGCAGCGCGGCATCAAGGCGATCCCGATTAATGCGATGGACGGAAGCGGCATTCAGGCGTTGGTTTCCGAACTGAAAAACGCCGGCAGTGCAGTCTATGAAAAAGCGCAGAGGCAAGGGCGAATGGTGCGCCCGATTCGAACCATGATCGTCGGTATACCCAATGTTGGGAAATCGTCTTTGATCAATCGTCTGGCCGGGAAAAATGCTGCGAAAACCGGTAATAAACCAGGAGTGACCCGTGGGAAGCAGTGGATTCGCTTAAACCGTGAAATCGAACTTTTTGATACGCCCGGAATTCTGTGGCCCAAAATAGAATCGGATGAAACCGGGATCAAACTCGCTTGTTCGGGAGCCATCAAAGATGAAATTTTAGACATTGAGACGCTGGCGCTTTCCTTGATCGGCTTTTTATCAAAACTTTATCCGGAAGCGATTTTAGCGCGATATAAATTGGAAGCCGTGTCGGAAACCCCGCTTGAGACGATGGAAGAAATCGGACGAAAGCGCGGGTGCCTTGTTCGCGGCGGGGACATTGACTACGAGAAAACGG
>JASUTA010000063.1 GCA_030445805.1 Clostridiales bacterium | reverse complement strand
CGTTTTGACGGAAGTGGCTCTGGATGTCCGTTTGGACCCCAGCCAAAATGCACAGTGGTACTACCAGCGCTACAACAAACTCAAAACTGCCCAACGTGTTCTCGTCGAACAGATTCAAGAAACAAAAGAAGAAATCGAATACTTGGAAGAAGTCCTTACGTTGCTTGAAAACAGCGATGATGCTCAAAGTATTGAAACCATACGAAGCGAATTGGTCGCTCAGGGTATTATCCGAGGCAAAGTCCCTAAAAAGGAAAAGCAAAAGAAACTCACGGCTCTCACTTTTTACACCAGTGAAGGATTTGAAGTACTCGTCGGAAGGAGCAGTTTGCAAAACGACCAGTTGACGACAAAAATCGCTTCCAAGAAAGATTACTGGTTTCACACCAAAGTCATTCCCGGTTCACACGTCATTTTGAGAACGGAAGGCAAAGAACCCGGTGAAGCATCCCTGCTTGAAGCGGCTCAAATTGCGGCGTATTATTCAAAGGCCCGTCAATCCGGCAATGTTCCGGTTGATTACACACTTGTCAAAAATGTCAGCAAACCGAGCGGTGCAAAACCGGGGATGGTTATTTACGTCCAGTATAAGACGATTTTTGTCACCCCAAGTGCCGAAAATGTAAAATCAATGGCACAGGTATAAACGATACGGTACAAGCATAAAACTATGAAGAGGCTCCTATGAACAAGAAATATCTATTTCCGATCATCGCAGTTGCGATTCTCTCCCTTTTTCTTAATTTCAAAGCGCCTTCAAACAGCGAAAAAATCGGCATTCTGTCCAGCGATTCAAATGGGTTCGGCACTTCATACATCCGTTACGACAACACGGATGCACTGATTTCTGCCGCCCATTCCGGGGACGTGGACGGACTGGTTATCGACGCGATGAGCTATTTGTCGCATTACGAATTGCTACAACATTATCGCATCGTCTATACGATTCCGAATGACTACTATTTCGCCGCCTTTTCAAGCGACGGTAAGACCATTGCAACTGAAAATGCCGCCCTGCTTCAATTTATTTTTTCACTGTATCCGGATGAAAGCCGCTTCTTTCACCCGATTGTTTTCGATACGATGGAAGATACCTATGCCGCTCTCCTGGATGAAAGTGTGCCTTCTGCTCTGCTCAGCGCTTCTTATGCCAAAGACGCAGAAGCGAAAGGAGCCGTCATCAAAAGCGCCTTTACGGGAACCGGCAATCCAAATATTTTCCTCATCGACATCGATCGCGTGAATTCAGCCGCATCCGCAGCAACGCTTTCTGCGGCGGTTCAGTCTCAATTTATTTGTGAGACACCGAATTACGACGATTTTACAGACCTCATTCTCTGGCTCTATTCCGAAGAAACCATAGACAAGCGATATAGTGCCGCAGACCTGATTTATGAAACAGAAAAATAGCGTCTTGTTAATACTCTATTCATAATTGTGCGCTATACTCTAGGCATAAAGGTTGGTGAACACTATGTTGAAAAATAGCTTGGGCGGCTTTCAAGTCCTCGGTTTAATCATTGCGCTGATCGGCATTTCTTTTTTGGCTTTTCCGACATTTATCGGACTGTTTGCCATCCGCGCCATAACATTAATTTTTCTAATTTTAGGATTCTACGGTTTCATTTTTGCATTTATGCTTCGAAGTCCGTTTAGCATTTTTGCGGCGTTCATTGTACTTTCCGTCGCTTTCTATGCTTTTATGAATCCTGTGGATCTATTGTTTCTCATCGGGATCGGATTTGTCGTCAGCGGCGTCAACGGGTTGATCATATCACTTAAAAATAAACACCTTAATGATGAAGGCGCCCTCATTTCTTCTGTGATTATGATCCTTCTCGGCGTCTTCGCCTTTGTCAATGCCAAAGCGGCGCTGTCCACCGTCATTATGATTCTCGGACTGATTATTGCCATCTTGGGCCTTGTCATCTTCTTTACCGGGAAGAAATTATCTTTGCGCAACGCGCGCGTCTTTTACACCTATAACGCGCATGCACCTCACACAGCCTCTTACACGGCGCCGAAAGAACGCGTCATCGTCAACATTGACAACGAGGATGTGGAAGAAGCAGAATTTAAAGATTTGTAAGCTAAGCCGTGTAACCACATTATTTTAACGGCAAATAATACACTGTGAAACTGCAAGACTTTTAACCGGCAAAGCTTTTATCTTTTAAACCTTTTCTATTTTTAAGCAGATAAAAAAGAACCTCTGTCATCTTTCGGCAGAGGTTTTTCTATGCGATCCGTCGTGAAGACATCCAAAAGACCAAACTAGTTTTGATAAATGCTCACTTCGTTCATATCGTCCCATTCTTCTAATTTTACTTTCACCACTTCTTTACTGGACGTCGGCACATTTTTCCCAACGTAGTCCGGTCGAATCGGCAATTCCCGATGTCCGCGATCTACCAGGACGGCCAGTTGGATGGCACTCGGCCTGCCATAGTCCATAACGGCGTCCATCGCCGCTCTTACGGTTCTTCCCGTATAAATAACATCATCTACAAGGATTACAGTTTTACCATCCAATGGGAAATCCACTTCAAGTCCCTTGACATCCGGCGATTGGCTGACTTTTGATAAATCGTCGCGGTACATGGTGATGTCCAACGCGCCTATGGGAATGGAGACCCCTTCTATTTCCTTAATTTTATTGGAAATGCGTTTTGCCAGAGGAACGCCTCTGGATTTAATGCCGATCAGAACGAGGGCTTCCGTCCCTTTATTTTTTTCCAAAATTTCATGTGCAAGGCGCGTCAGTGAACGATCGATTGCTTTTTCATCTAAAAGCTTGGCTTTAAATTCCATGCAGTCCTCCCTGAAAATTTATTTTAATGCACGGCACTTTTCAAGCAACATTACAAAATACTCGGGTAATTCCGAATCGAAGACCATCCACTCTCCGGTCGTCGGGTGTACAAATCCCAAAGTCTTGGCATGTAACGCCTGTCCGTCATATTTAATCTTTCCCTTTATTGTGCCATAAACCGGATCGCCCAAGACCGGATGACCGATAGAGGCCATATGCACCCGAATTTGATGTGTCCGTCCCGTTTCAAGGCGAAGTGCCACTAAAGTGTAGTGCTCGAAGCGCTCCAGCACTTCATAATGCGTCACAGCGCGCTTTCCGCCCGCTACAATGGCAAATTTAATACGATCGTGCGGATGGCGTCCGAGTGGTGCATCCACCGTGCCGCTGTCTGCCTTTACGACACCGTACACAATGGCATAATAGACGCGAAGAACGGTTTTTTCTTCAAGCTGTTTCGCGAGTGAAGCGTGTGCCACATCGTTTTTTGCAACCATCAGAAGTCCTGAAGTATCTTTGTCAATACGGTGTACAATGCCAGGCCTGATCACCCCGTTTATGCTTGAAAGCCGATCCGAAAAATACATCAACGCGTTGACGAGTGTTCCGTTCGGATTGCCGGGTGCCGGATGAACCACCATGCCCTGCGGTTTATTGACCACCAACACGTCATCATCTTCATAGACGATGTCGAGCGGGATATTTTCAGGCATGGCCGCAATGGACTCCGGTTCAGGAAAATCAATGGTTACACGATCCCCCGGATTTAGCGGTTCCTTTTTTGAAGTCACCACCTGTCCGTTGACTCTGACACACCCTTTTTCAATTAATTTTTGTATGTAGCTTCTTGATACGTCTTCAACCGCCCCGCTAATGTATCGATCCATGCGTTCCGATTCATCGCAGATCAGTTCTATGATTTCATTCATTTTTTTCTCCGAATGCGTGATAAATTCTCGTTATTACCGAGGACATTTCGCGCTCAATAGATGGGTCATATTCTCTTATTATAGACATTTCTCCGAAATTTATCAAATCCATTTTTACTTGTTGGAAATTCTGATATAATGGATGGGCAATATGGGAGATATAACCCCTTCTACGGGAAATGTTCACGCATCTCAACAGGAGGCATTCATGCATTCGAAAAAAGCGATCGAAATCGCAATTAAAGCGGGCAAAATTATGCTGGTCAACGGCGCCGAAACGTATCGTGTCGAAGAAACAGTCAAGCGTGTGGCAGAAGCCGGCGGACTCTCGTCGGTCAACGTCTTTGTCATTCCCACGGGCATTCTGCTGTCCTCGGAAATTGACGGCATTCCCGCAACGGTTTTGGAACGCATCTCTTCCGAAGGCCTGGACCTGGAAGCCATCGACCGGGTCAATCGATTCGCCCGACTCTATTCATCGGGGACAATGACGCCGGATGAAGCGCTCGAAGAACTCAAAATCCTTGAAAATCCTCCAAAGTTCTCAAAACGTGCGCGTTTTTTCTTTACAGGGCTTGCAGGTGGTTTTTTTGTTCTTCTCAGCGGCGGCAATTTTATAGAGTTCTTTTTAGCCTATTGGATTGCTTCCTTCACGGTTTGGATTTTCGATCAGCTGACACTCAACTTTTTTATCAACAATATCATCGGTGGCTTTATCGCTTCTATTCTCGGTTTAATCGGTGTCCTCGCGGTCAATCGTTTGGGCGGCTCGGCATCGCTGAATACGGTCATTGTCGGCCCGCTGATGACCCTAGTCCCCGGCGTGGCGCTGACAAACGGCATCCGGGATTTGATTTCGGGAGAACTGCTCGCCGGCAGTGCACGCATTATGGAAGCACTTTTTATTGCCGTGGCGCTTGCTTTCGGCGTGGGACTGACGCTTCAGCTCTCTCTCCTGCTCAATTAAAAGCTTCATAGACGACCTGTATATTCGGGTTTTGATATTCAAAGGTTTCATATTGCGACTTTCTACTGTTTATTTTTATATCTGTTTTTTATTGCTATCTTTTTATTTTTGAGATGTTAATTGATGACTTTTCGGAGGATTGCCATGACCTTTCTGATTCAAGGCGTTTATTCTTTTATATGTGTTTTGGGGTTTTCCATTATATTAAATTTGCCGCGGCGCCTGCTTTTTATAGCCAGCATTTCCGGCATGGTCGGATGGCTGATGTATATTTTCGTTCAAAATCTCACTTCCAATTTTATTTTGCCGGCTTTTATCGGTTCCATCTTCGTCGGTTTATTGGGTGAGCTGTTTGCGATTTTACTCAAACATCCCGCTACGCTGTTTACTATCCCCGGCATCATTCCGTTTGTTCCCGGCTATGGTATTTACTACACGATGTACCATATCGTCAATCAAGATTTTGATGCGGCTATGACTCAGGGTGCCACGGCACTCTTTATCGCGATTTCCATCGCCTGTGGCATTGTACTGGCCACATCCGTCATGAGATTGCTTCGCCCTTTCATTCGCCAATATGTTTATAAAAAAATGTAAGATTTTTGGACACTAGAAAAGCGCCCTTTTCACCGACTCGGCTTTATGGATAAGTCGAATGGCTGAAGAGCGCTTTTTTAATTTGAAAATTCGTCCTATTTGGGTGGCATTACTATAGCCTGACCCTCGATGACAACTTCGCCGTTTTGATTCGTACACGTTGTTTTGAGGATTAAGCGGTTCTTTTCAGCCATGCGTTCCGTCACTTCTACTTTGGCTTCAATGGTATCTCCAAAGTGAACCGGTTTTTTGAACTTTAAGTCCTGACCGAGATAAATGGTTCCCGGCCCGGGCAAATACATTCCGAGCACAGTTGAAATCAAGCTTGCGGTAAGCATGCCGTGCACAATTCTGCCTCCAAAAATCCCTTTTTCTGCTTCTACTTGGTTGATGTGTGCCGGATTTTGATCCCCACTGATCCCTGCAAATAAGTAAACATCCGATTCAGTGAGTGTCTTTTGGAAGGTCGCCGTATCGCCGACCTGAATTGTGTCAATCGTTCTTTTCATGATATAAATGCCTCCTAGAGTCTAAGGCCGCCATTTACAGAAAGATTGTGTCCCGTAACAAAAGACGCTTCGTCACTGGAAAGGAATAATACTGCATTTGCAATTTCTTGAGGTTCTCCGAGTCGGCCAAGCATCGTTTTGGCACGGATCGGATCCAGAACTTTATCCGGAACCGTCTTCATCATCTCCGTGTTGACATAGCCCGGAGCGACTGAATTGACACGAATGGCGGCACCTTTTCGAGAAAACTCTTTCGCCCAGGTTTTAGCAAGCGCAATAACACCGGCTTTTGTTGCCGCGTAGTTGCTTTGCCCGATATTGCCGTATTCGCCGACGACAGATGCAATGTTGACAACGGAACCGGTGCCTTGTTCAAGCATGACCGGTGCAACCGCTTGTGTCAAGTTAAACACGCCTTTGAGGTTGACATTGATAACCGCATCCCACATGTCTTCAGTCATTTTTTGAACCAATGCATCACGGGTAATCCCTGCATTGTTAACCAAGATATCAATGTGTCCGTACTGGTTGACAGCGTCTTTAATAAACTGTTCAATTTCTGTACGATCGGTTACATTTACCTTGTATCCGGTGACCCCTTCGTAAGTATACTTCAGGTCAGACATGTCCACCGCCAACACTTGTGCACCTTCACGTGCAAACGTTTGACAGATTGTCATACCAATCCCTTGAGCACCGCCTGTTACAATTGCCACTTTTCCTTCAAGTCTTTTCATCTCTCTAACGCATCCTTTCTCTTTCTAAGTCGTGTTGATTCATAGCTACTAATATTGCAAGTATTGTGCCAGTTTTTTAGAAAAGTGTTTGATTAAGAAAACATGCGTCATTTTTTTATTGTACTTTTTGCCCTTATTACATCGTCCCCTCTGCCAATTTTGCGAGCGGACTTCTCTCAACTTGTTTGAGCGAAACATGCCCGGTCAGACGTGACGGCTTCATCTTCTCAATGGTATACACAAGGCCGTTGGATTTTGCATCGACCAAAACGTTATCAATTTGGTTGTCACTCGGATCTCCGATGAATACGAATTTTGAACCGAACCCGGCACGTGTCAGCATGAGTTTTGCCAAGTGCGGCGTGATTTCCTGTGCCTCATCGACGATGACGAGTGCATCCGAAAGCGTACGACCGCGCATATACGTGAAGGTTTTTGTTTCGATGACACCGTATCGTCGATACTGATCAATGAAATCGTCAACGCTGAATTCAGGCTTTTCGGAATAGACCACACGTCCTTTTGCCTGCACTTCTTTTTGCTTTTTAAGGACTTTTTTATCGACCAAATTTTCAATGGCATCATAAAAACTGCCCATCCAAGGTCTGAGTTTTTCTTCTTCTGTTCCCGGCAAATAACCGATTTCATTGCCTGCCGCCACAACGGGACGAACAAAGACAATTTTTCTGTACTGCCCTTGCTCAATGACCTTTTGAAGTGCCACAGCCGTAGCCAAAATCGTCTTTCCGGAGCCGGCACCTCCCGTGATGGACACAAAATGAACCTCCGGTTCCATGAGTAATTCATAAGCCATTTTTTGTTCTCTGTTGATAGGCACAAGCCCCCACGATATATCGTTTGTATATTTCAAAGGCACCAGTTGTGTGCCATCGTATCGCGCAATGATTTCATGACCTTCCCGATCCAAACTTTTGATGTGAAAGAAGGCATTCGGGAACACTTCAAAATCAATGCTTTCTGGCAGCGGAATTCCGCCTGCATAGATGGCATCGATTTGCTCGCTGTAAAGCTGAATGTCATAATAGCCCTTATAGAGTTCATCAGAGGTCACACGGTCATTTTGATAGTCCTGCACTTCAAGACCGACCGCATCCCCTTTAATGGCCATATATAAATCCTTGGTGACCAGAATGGTGTGCGTCGGCGCATAAACTTCTTTGAGTTTCTTGGCGACTGCCAAAATGCGCGTATCGTTTTTAGACATATCCAAGCCGTCGGGAAGGATGTTGTAATCCAAATGATTGAGTTCGATTTTCAGCGTCCCGCCATCCGGAAGATGAACGCCCTCGGAAAGAGATCCTAATTTTCGAATGTTGCTGAGTTCCCGTGCGGCGACCCTTGCATGATACCCCACCATGCCCTCCCGATTTTTGAGATGATCGAGCTCTTCGATACAAATAATCGGGATGATAACGCAATTGTCTTCGAACTTGTAAAAACATAGCGGATCGTGAATCATAACATTGGTGTCTAAAATATAGTTTTTAACCATAACCAGCCTCCTGCCTACAAAAATTTCTTCATAGTTTAGTTTATCAAACTGATGTGTGGAGCAGTTTAAAACGACGTTAACTGTCTTTTAACAAGCTTTCAATCGCACGGGCATAAATTTGAGAAATGGTTACAAGTGCACTTATTTCAATGAATTCATCTGTTTGATGCGCTCTTTTTTCCTGACCCGGGAAAAGTGGGCCATAGGCAACAATATTGGACATTGCACGGGCATACGTTGCGCCTCCCGTCGCTAAAGGTTCACTGTCCAATCCCGTTTCTTCAAAATAAATGCGGCTCAAACGATTGATCAAAACATGTCTTTTGGGCAAATAAAGCGGTGCAATTTCATCTAAAATTTCTACCGAAAGCCCATATTTTAGGCTGACGCGCGCCAGTCCGTCCAAAATGAATTTAGGGTCTACGGTCACCGGAATTCTAAAGTCAACAGCCACTTTCTCGCCGTATTGGCTAATGTCGATTTGATTTACAGAACAAGTCAGCGTTCCGGATACATCATCACTGCAATCCCCAAAAATAAGGGAACCATCTGTTGTAAATCCTATCTTTTCAGAAATAAAGTCAATGGCGGGTGAATGAATATCCGCACTGTTCAGCGCAGAAGCCAGCCGCAAAATCGCATTAATACCGGCATTTGGTTTTGCCGCATGCGCGGATTTTCCGATGACATAAAGCGCATCCCCTTCAGTCTCATGGTCAAATCCCATTTGTTTGAGCTGTTTTTCTATGCCGACTATCTTATTTCCTTCATATGACGCAATTTCAGGCACCGCATTAATAGCCGTTCCGCCCGACATTGAAAAATCCGATTCAAAATCCGAGGACAAAACCACCTGACAAAGGCCTTTTTCCGCATAGATCACAGGAAAGGACGAGTCCGGGGTAAATCCGAATGTCGGCAGTTCCTCATTCTTTTTATATCGACATATGCCGCGCCAACGGTTTTCTTCATCCGTTCCGAAAATAAAACGGATGCGTTTATTCAATAAAACACCGGTATTCATCAATGCTTTCGCCGCATAGACAGCAGCGATAATCGGCCCTTTGTCATCCATGGCACCGCGGCCGTAAATCTTTCCGTTTTCAACGGCACCGCCAAACGGCGGATAAGTCCAATTTTTCGGGTCTCCTGCCGGGACGACGTCTACGTGTCCCAAAATACCGATCATTTCTTTTCCTTCACCGATTTCGGCATAGCCGTAGTAACCCTCCGGATCCATAAATGTCCTAAATCCCAAACGGGCACAGCGGTTTAAAATTTGCTTAAGGGCGGTGTCAATTCCCGCGCCAAACGGCGTTTTTTCGTCCAATTCATCAAGTACACTCGGCACCTGAATCCATTCGGATAATGCCAAAATCATTTCCTCTTTCAATTCCGCCACATTCTTCTTGATCGACATTTTAACCTCCTGTACCTTCTTGATCTTCTTTTATTATTTATATCCTCACAAAAGAATGTCAATCACGAATGCAAAAAGGACACCCCTTGGGATGCCCTTTCTTTTTTAGATTTTTGATGCTTTTCTATGCTTCTTTTTCAAGATAGATTGAGACGTCCTCACCGTTGAGTTGATATGCTTCATACGGTTTGTCCTCGCCTGCAATCAACTGTGTCGCAAGCGTCTCCGTGCAGATGTAGTCATTGTATTTTTCAACGGCCTTCGCAAACACGTCCGTCGCTTTATAGTACACTTTAATGTTGTCTGTGACTTCATAGTCATTGGACTTTCTCATTTGTTGAATTCTGGAGATAAACTCGCGCGCGTACCCTTCTTCGATCAACGGTTCCGTAAGATGCGTGTCGAGAATGATAAAGCGATTGTTTTCCATGCGGACCGTAAAACCTTCTTTCGCGGAAATGTTGATCAGAACATGTTCCGAAGTTGCTTCGAACGCTTCGCCACCCAAATCCAATGTCACGGTTTCGCCATTTTCAAACTTCATGGCATACGTCTGAGGATCCAGCGCCGCCAAAGCCTTACCGAAAACGCCCATCTTATTGCCGATAATCGGTCCGAGCACTTTAAAATTCGGTTTGAGTTGGAAGTTCATATAATCCGGAAGTTCTGTCGTGAACAGGACTTCTTTGACATTGAGTTCTTCCATAATCAGCGGAACGAGGTCTGAAATCAACGCTTCGTATTTTCCGTCTACGATGACTTCTTGAATCGGTTGTCTGACTTTAATTTTTACGGATTCACGTGCGGAACGTCCCAGAGTGACAAGCGCTCTGACAAGGTCCATACGTTCTTCCGTCTTTTCATTAATAAGTGCCGGATCGGCTTTCGGGAAATCACTGACGTGAACCGAAACTTCACCGGTGAGCTTTCTGTAGATTTCCTCCGGAAGGAACGGTGCAAATGGCGCCGAAAGCTGACATACGGTCTTAAGCACTTCAAAAGTCGTGTTGTATACAGATTTCTTATCTTCCGTCAATTCAGAATCCCAAAAACGGCGTCTTGAACGTCGGATATACCAATTGGAAAGGTCTTCACTGACGAACTCTTGAATCTTTCGAACCGCTTTAGTCGTGTCATAAGCTTCCATATCTGCTTCAACACCCGAGATCAATCGATTCAGTTTGGAGAGAATCCAGCGATCGAGTTCCGTGCGGTCTTCCGGCTCAACGTAGAAAGAAGTAGCGTCAATACCGTCATTGTTGGCATACAGAGCAAAGAAATTGTACACGTTTTTAAGTGTTCCAAAGAACTTAGAGGCCACTTCAATCAGGCCGTCCTCGTCAAATTTAGTCGGCGTCCATGCCGGAGACACATAGTACAGATACCATCTGACGACATCCGCACCGTATGAATCGAGCAGTTTAAACGCATCAACCGTATTTCCTTTTGACTTGGACATTTTTTTACCGTATTTGTCTAAGATGAGGTCATTGACGAGCACATTTTTATATGGCGACTTGCCCATGACGAAAGTACCGATGGCAATCAGTGAGTAGAACCACCCTCTGGTTTGGTCGATTCCCTCGCAGATAAAATCGGCCGGATAAAGCTCTTCAAAGTTGTCTTTATTTTCAAACGGGTAATGTTGTTGTGCAAACGGCATAGAACCACTGTCAAACCAGCAGTCAATGACATCCGGAACACGTTGCATGGTGCCGCCGCACTTATCGCATTTCAAGTGAACATCATCCACATACGGACGGTGTAATTCAATGTCTGTTGTAATGTTTTCAACGGCGCGATTCACAAGTTCTTCTCTCGATCCCACCGATGTGATTTCTCCGCAGGATTCACAACGCCAGATGTTGAGCGGCGTTCCCCAGTAGCGGCTTCTCGAAATCGCCCAGTCATTTAGGTTTTCGAGCCAGTTTCCGAAACGCTTTTCACCGACATAATCCGGATGCCAGTTAACGCTGTTGTTGTTGGCAATCAATTGGTCTTTCAATTTCGTCATTTCAATGTACCAGCTTGGTTTTGCATAGTACAGAAGCGGCGTGTGGCAACGCCAGCAGTGCGGATAGTTGTGCTCCATCTTTTGCTTTTTGTATAAGATGTTATGTTCCGCCAACCACTCGACGATTTCAGGGTCGGTATCGATGACAAATTGCCCTTTCCAAGGGGTTTCCGTGTAACGCCCTTCTTCATCTACCGGTTGGAGCACCGGGAGATTGTAGCGGACACCGGTATTGTAGTCGTCTTCACCGAAAGCCGGTGCCGTATGAACGATCCCGGTACCGTCTTCCACGGTAACGTAATCGGCGCAGGTCACAAAGAACGCTTTTTTGTCGGTTTTAACGAACGGCATCAATTGTTCATATTCCATGTACTCAAGGTCTTTTCCGAGCATGGTATCCAGTACTTCATATTCGCCCTCCAGCACTTTAGGAGCCAGATTCTTTTCAATATAGTACACTTCACCGCGGTTACGCACTTTGACATAGGTTTCATTGGCATTAACCGTCAAAGCAACGTTGGAAGCCAGTGTCCAAGGCGTTGTCGTCCAAACGAGGAAATATTCGTCCGCATCTTTGCGTTTGAACTTGACATAGACTGTCACGGTCTTGATTTCTTGATAACCCTGAGCCACCTCATGAGAAGCCAATCCGGTTCCGCAACGCGGGCAATAAGGCAGAATTTTATGCCCTTCGTAGATGTACCCTTCTTCAAAGAACTTATTGAGAATCCACCAAACGCTCTCAATATAATCGTTTTCAAGCGTGATATACGGGTGATCCAAGTCGATGAGATAAGCCATTTTTTGTGTCATTTCACGCCAAGCGTCTTCGTATTCAAAAACCGAGTGGCGGCATTGCGTATTGAATTTTTCAATACCGTAAGCTTCAATTTCAGATTTATCGTTGAGCTTCAAACGCTTTTCTACTTCGATTTCAACCGGCAAACCGTGCGTGTCCCATCCGGCTTTCCGTTTGACTTGATAGCCTTGCATCGTCTTATAACGACATACGGCGTCTTTCAACGCGCGGGCCAAGACATGGTGAATCCCGGGACGTCCGTTGGCTGTCGGCGGGCCTTCATAAAAAATAAAAGGCTGTTTGCCTTCACGGCTCTCGACGCTGAGTTTCAACAGATCGAGTTCTTTCCAGTATTTCCTGATCTCCGCCTCATTTTGAGACGTCTGATTTTTTTCCAGTTCTGAGTAATGCATACCCGACATCCTTTCTCCATTTATTCATAAAAAAAGCCCATAGCAAAAGCTATGGGACGAACTTACCGCGGTACCACCCAAATTGCATGCTGTGCATGCCACTTTACCAAGATAACGGTTTCGAACCGATCGGCCCTACGCATACGCCAATTTTTAGACGCACTTCAACCCGATAGCTATAGGTGATTTTCTTCGCCGCCCGAACATGTGCTCACACCATCCGCACACTCTCTGGAGTCCCAAACTGCGTTACTCTCCTAATCACTGCTTTTCATAAATCCAAATTAGACAATTCTTAGCTTATTATAACCGAACACCGAAATCCCGTCAACCTTATTCAATCATTTCATCAACGGTCTTCATTTGCGCCTCAAGCAATGTCTTGAAACGCATTTGAAACGCCTTGAATTCGTGTTTTGCGGCTTCGTGGCGCTTTAATATTTCAAGCACTTCCGTATTGGCATCCGTGATGATTTTCTTAGCTTGATCATCGGCGCGTTCCAAAACATAATCCGATTTTTCACGCGCATTCTGAATCATATCTTCAGACGTTTTCTGTGCGAGAACAATGGCGTCATTGATCGTTTTTTCCATTGCTTTATAGCGTTTGAGTTCATCTTCAAGCGCTGTCACTCTGGCGGTTGTATCAATATTGACTTGGATCAGATCTTCCATTGCTTTAACAACCAGTGCAAGAAAGTCGTCCACTTCGCGTTCGCTATATCCGCGAATGCCTTTGGCAAATTCTTTATTTTGAATATCAAGCGGTGTCAGCATATGCCCTCCTTGTTCTCTATGATTCAAATGCGACGCTATCGTCCCGATCCGGATTGCACATACCGTTCCGTCATCAGGCGAATGCGCCCCTTTTTACTCTCTCCGAGTATTTCAGAAACAATCAGTCTGCCGTATCCGCGCACAGAAATCACGTCTCCCGGATTTACATCCTTTGAAACATGCAATTCCTGGCGATGATTGAGTTTCACTTTATCCGCTTCAATCAGATCTTGAGCGGTTTGTCTTGAGAGATTAAACCCGGCGGCAAGTACGGCATCCAGTCTCAAGGACTGAACGCTCACCTGCGCTTCAACACGTGTCTCATTGCGTTCAATGGCATCTGAGAGCGCCCGACGTCTCACGGTAACGCCCATGCGTCCGACACGCGACAATTCGGAAGCCAAATAATCGGCAATTGCCGCATCTGCGGCAAATTGAATACGCGCACCGTCAAAAGTAATATCGCCGATCTTCTTTCGCTGAATGACCAGTGATAAAAGGTCACCCAAAACATCTCGAGGCCCGATCGAACCATATTTTTCACGATACTGTATTTCAAGCAATGCCACAT
>JASUTA010000062.1 GCA_030445805.1 Clostridiales bacterium | reverse complement strand
ACTTCATTGACTCTCCTCCATTGATGACCGCATTTTTAACTAAACTTACTTAAACATATAGGCCTATACTGAATAAATATGCTATAATAACAGATGCGGGACCTGTTATAAGCCTTGAAAACAAAATGGCTGGCACGCCGATTTCAACGGTTTCGGGTTCCGCTTCTCCTAATGATAACCCTACAGGAATAAAGTCGCATCCGACTTGCGGGTCAATTGCAAAAAGTGCAGGCAGTGCATATTGCGGCGGGATGTTTCCGCGACCGATTTCAACACCGATCAAAACACCGACAACCTGTGCAATAACAGCACCCGGTCCAAGCAGCGGTGAAAGGAACGGCAGTGCCGCAACCACTGAAATGACCAATAATCCGATCAAACTTCCTGAAAATGGTGCTATAACGGCTGCAATCGCATCGCCGATACCCGATTTTAAGATAATGCCCATGAGCATGGCAACAAATGCCATGAACGGTAAGATGTTTTTAATGACAGAATCAATGGTTTCACGGCCTGCCGAGTAGAAAATACCGACAACTTTTCCTGCGCCGCGACCGATTCTTTCGATAATATTTTGTTTTCTCTGAGGTGCAGCGGACGACGGTTTTACCGGTTCGCTTTTTTCTTCTGCCGCTCTTTCGATAACGACATCATCTGCATCCGTCAGTGTGATGTTGCTTTCTTTTACGCCGGAAACGTAAATATCTTCCTTTATGTACTTCGCTAAAGGACCGGACTGACCTACCGGCGTCAAGTTGATGGTGAAAATGTTTTTCTTCGGATAGACGCCGCATCGGGCTGTTCCGCCGCAATCGACAACCGCAACCATGACTTGCTCATCCGGAACCGTTGTGTGGAATCCGTCTACAGCGCGCGCGCCTGTCAAATCGGCAATCTTTTGTGCCAGCGGATGAATGCCGCCACCCGTTACAGATAAAACAACATTTTTTTCATCGGTCGGCTTCAGTACCAACGGTCCGCCCCAGCCGCTTGTTCCCTTTGAAACTTTAATTGCTTTATAGCTCATCTCTACACCCCCATTAAGCAACATGTCTGTCGGCTCTTGCCATCATGCGTTTTGTAATGATCTCCGTCACAATACCTCTGAGAAGGATAACGATCAAACCAACGATAAAATAGCGCACAGCCAAGTCATTGAGATTGAGGCCCAGTGTTTTAATCCCCTCTGCAACCCCTAAGAATACAAATAATTCAGAAGCATTGGCATGCGGGAAAAGACCTGTGATCGGGTGTACAAATGAAACAGCCGCATCGTAGTAAGCCGGTTTGTATTTCTCATCCAAAAATTTTCCGAATGTGTAGCACATCGGGTTTGTCAGGAAAAAGACGGCAAGAAGTGGTAAAATCGTATAACGTGTAATAAAGTTCTTTGTTGTTAACTGTGCAAACTTATGAACCCTTTCTTCACCGACCAATTTAATGATCGAGTTTACCGCTGTGATCAAAACGATCAGAGTCGGCAAAATTCCGGTAACGAGCCCCATGAATGTTTCGCCCCCGGCTTGGAACAGGCCGATAAAGGCCTCTGCTATGCTCGACAAAACTTCAAACATACTTTTCCTCCCTTAACATTTTGTAATGAGTCCTTTGACTTTAAACAGTTTCTGCCGGCGTCAACACCCCCTCTACCGCTTTGCGAATGGCCTCGCGCTGTTGCTTGTTCTTGAACGCTTCCAACATCGAAACGCATTGTTCCGGCGTTTTTCCGACCACTGCATTCAGCTTTTTAAATTTAGTAAAAACTGTGAAGCCCCTCATTTCTTCGGCGTCTGAAATCACGCCGTCTTCATTCAGGGCAATGAGGACGATACTGCCGGCCTTTAATTTCCCCTTTTTCTGACCGACAAGGACTTTCCCCTTTTTCTTTAATTCAGCAACGCGTTTGCGATAATGCTGAATCTGCAAGACAGTCAAAAGCCCCTGGGCAATCCAGAGGGCAAAGACAAAACCCAACGCCTTGACAATATCGCTCACAGTTTACCTCCCCTTTCAATCTTTTAAAATACCATCGTCAATCGGTTAATATCATTCTTATTTTCCGTACTTTTCATTGTAGACGGATATCACTTTTTCTGCAGTTCTCGCATCGGTAATCAACACTTCCAAATACCCGCCGATCAGAGTTGCCAAAATGGCTTCGGCTTTGTCCTCATGCCCCGATACACCTATGGTCAGAGGAATGCGCTTAATCTGCTCCAGTGTGATTCCGATAATGCGCTGATTGATTTCAAACTGATCGCCTTTGCCGTTCTCATCGATAATCAAACTGCTGATATCTGCCGTCGCGCCGGCATCATAAAGCTTTCTGAGATCATCGGTTGTATAGCAGCCGCTGGCCAACATCGTCGGTGAATTGATCGACGGCGATCCGATTCCCGTAACGCTGATGTCAAGATGATCAAACATTTCAAAGAAGTCCTGCATTGTCCGATCTTCAATCAGCATTTTCTTTCTCTGAATGTCATCCACAATAAACGGTGCATGAAGCATTTTCGATTCTGCTCTGAACTTTCTCGCTAAATCCAACGCAATATGGTTGGCGTGAATATCAATCTGAGACTGCCCCAAACCTCCGAGCATCGGAATAAACATGACGTCGTTTTTCTTAGTATTTTCAACGAATTGAGCAATTTCACGCAAGGTCGTTCCCCATGTGACCCCGATGAGATCGCCGTCTTTTATCACGCGTTCGAGATAATTGGCCGCTTCTTTTGCAAGTGCCATCTTGATTTCCTTCGGATCTTCCGAAGCCACCTCAACGACAATTGCCTCTTTCAAGCCAAAGGTCCGTTCGAGTTCTTTTTCAAACGCAATAACGGTTGACGGCAATGGATTATGTACATTTATTTGAACGATTCCGTTCTCTTTTGCTGCATTTAAGATTCTTGAAATAGATGATTTTGAAATGCCTAGTTTTTCTGAAATAGTTGCCTGATTGAGTCCTTCTTCATAATACATTTGGGCGCATCGCACCAAAAGCCGAATGTCTTTGGTCTTGTTATCCAATGATTTGGACCCTCCTTGAAATTAATTTCATACTGTTAAATTTATTTCACACTTGGTAATTTGATTATATCGATTTTGAAGAAAATCGTCAATGATTGTTTTTTTATTAACTTGATTTATATCGATTTGTATGAATCGAAGTGCAAATTTTGCTTCTATTTTCGTACTTTTTGAAAAGCTCACTTTTTATTATTGTTTTAAAATCTGTCCATAGCAAACTTCTATTGTTAATTAATTATCGACTATTAACTGTTTTATTCGGTTCTATTTTCCATAATTTCAGATAGTACTTTGACCAATCCGCCTTCTTCCTGCTTTTCTGTGACATAATCCGCTACGGATTTAACGTGTTCCGGTGCAGTGCCCATGGCAATTCCCAGCCCGGCAAACTGAATCATGGTAACGTCATTTTCTCCGTCACCTGCTGCAATAACATGTTCGCTGGAAATGCCGCGCTGTTTGCAGATCCATTCTAAAGCCGCACCTTTGCTGATATTCGCATTGTAAATTTCCAGAAATGTCGACGTTGAAAAATCGGCATTCAATCCTTGCGGAACGCGTTTAAAAACCGCTTCCCTAAATCGAATCAACCGGTCATGATCGGCGACAAAGAGTAATTTTTCAACCGCATTATTTTCCATAAACGACAAATAGGTGTCACAAACTTTAATCTCCGCATGTGAGTATTGTTTGAACATATGCAGTTCTTGCGTATCCGCCGAAGCCAGCAATTGCTCGGCCGTAAAGACAAACGTAAACGTGGGCATTTCGCGCAATACTTCTAAAATCGCCTGCATGTGTGTCTGCTCTATGGAAGTCCGGTGCTGTATATTTCCGGATGCATCGACAATAACCGCACCGTTCAAAGAAATCAGCGCATCGTTCAGCCGGAGGATATTTGCAAATCGCTGCATGGAAAAAGCCTCTCGACCGGAAGCCAGCAGAACGGATGCCCCTCTTTTTTGCAAGGCATCAATTGCCTCCTTGACACCGGGATACAAGTCATTGTTTTCTCCGACCAATGTTCCGTCTAAGTCAAAAGCCGCCAATTCTATTTTGCTGGGTATTTTAATGGATTTCATCTTTGTTCTCCTCCTATGGCATCTCCGATTTCTATTTTGACACAAAAATATTGTTCTTTATAAAAAATCGCCAGGGGTTGTGTTTGTCTTCTCCGGCGTAATCAATGTTGATACGTGGGCTCTCCGCAATCCGTTCGCCTTGGCTCAGTGATCCGTCCGCAATATAAAGGCCTTCTCCCGCTGCCAAATCACAGCCGTCCATTGTTCGATCGATGTCATAAGCCATACAAAGTTTGCCCGGACCGTTTGTCAACTGTTTCAATGCGTTTGGATTTTCTTTGCTTTTTATGGCAATTTGCCTTCTGTCGATTAATGCATCCACGTGGTCAATCGGCTCAACGGCCCTGATGAGAACTGCCTCAGGAATGCCTTCCGAAGAGGCAACGACATTGAGACAATGATACATTCCGTAAATAAGATACACATATGCCGTCCCACCGCCTGCAAACATGGTCTCCGTTCTTGGCGTCCGCCGATTGCCATAGGCATGACTGGCACGATCGACGGCTCCCATGTAGGCTTCTGTTTCAACAATCCGCGCCTGCCAATAGTCGTTGCCGACCTGCCGAATCAAATGCTTCCCGAGCAAGTGTCTGGCAAGTGTTATCCCATCGGTTTGAAAAAAAGTTTTCGGCAGCCGCCGAAATGCTTTATCTGTCATACATCCATCACTTTCTTATTTTCTATTTCTTATTTCCATCGCCAAGGACTGCCAACCGCACCAAGCCTTTCACCGAGTGATTCCCGAACATGTCCTTCGGTGCCCACGACAGTCTCCGCGGAGAACATTGCATTCAATATAGATTCTTCCGTACATTCTGCCATCGCTCTAAACGCCAAGTCCATCAACGATTCATTCAAGACGTCTCTTTCCGTCACCGCATGCTCGTTTTTGCGATCGCCGGGAGACGCGGTCGTAAATCCGACGGCCACTTCCCCGCTTCCATTACCCATGTAACCCCCCGTCCTTGCAATGCCAATCATACTGCGTTTGAGAATGCGTTTAATCTGTCTGGATGAAAGCGGCAAATCCGTTGCCATAACGACAATAATTGATCCTTTATCCGGTTCCGTACTTTGCTTCAGACCACCGTTTTCCAACTTTTCACCGACGGGATAGCCGTCAATCCTGAGATCTTGCAATTTTCCAAAATTGGTCTGTACAAGGACGCCCAGAACATAAGATTGAGATTCCGCCTCTTCACCCACTTCTATTTTTCGAGAGGCAGACCCAATGCCTCCTTTTAAGCCGAAGGTTGTCATCCCGCGTCCGCCGCCAATCGCACCTTCTTCAAAGCGTGCAGATGCAGTATCCATTGCTTCCCGAACCATTTGAAAATCTACCGAACGCGTTTGAATGTCATTAAGGTAACTGTCGTTGCACTCCATAACCACCGGATTATAGGTTGACACTTCGTTCCCGTTTTGATCGATGGCGATTTGAATCAGGGCATCAGCAACACGCCCGACATTTAACGTATTAGTCAAGGCAATCGGACTCTCAAGAGTTCCAAGGGTATCAATTTGCATCAGCCCGATGCTCTTCCCAAATCCGTTAAACACTTCGGAAGCCGCCGTATACTGCACCTCAAAAGGATTCTCCGGTGGAAGCACAACCGTGACTCCGGTTTGCCGCCCCCCGGCTTTCAAGGTCGCGTGACCGACGCGGACACCGGGTACGTCCGTTATTTGATTTTGATCACCCTGCGGCATCCGGCCTATTTTAATCCCCCATTCTGTTGCCTTCAAAGCATACCTCCACTGATCTTTTTCCTATTCACTGATCTTTTTCCTATTCACGAATCTTTTTCCCCACTATTGTAGCATCTTTTTTAAAAAACGCACAGAAAAACCCGCCTTTTCGATTTTGATTCGAGGCGGGTTTATATGAATCTGTTTATAAGACGCGTGTCTTTCCGTCGTTGGTTAAAAGTGTGTCATAGAGTTCAGGACGGCGGTCACGGAACAGCCCCCATTCGGTTCTCTGTGCTTTCAGTGCATCAAGGTCATAGGTCTGCATAAGAATCGTTTCTTCGATTCGATTGGCTTCCGCCACCAAAGCGCCGGTGGCATCGGTCATAAAAGAAGAGCCGTAAAATGTGATGTTTGAATCTTCGATGTGCTCCTTTCCGACTCGGTTTGATGCAATAACCGGCATGAGGTTGCAAGCGGAATGGCCGACCATACACCGTCTCCAGTGCGGCATAGAATCTACCTCAGGACTCTCCGGTTCAGAACCGATTGCAGTAGGATAAAAGAGCAATTCCGCCCCCATCAACGCCATGATGCGTGCCGGTTCCGGGAACCATTGATCCCAGCAGATGCCAACACCTATTGTCGCATAGCGTGTCTGCCAAACTTTAAATCCGGTATCCCCCGGATTGAAGTAATATTTTTCTTCGTATCCCGGTCCGTCCGGAATATGCGATTTTCTGTAAATACCGAGTACAGCCCCGTCCGCATCAATCACGGCGACGGCATTGTAAAGTGCATTTCCCGCACGTTCGTAAAAACTGATAGGCAGTACGACGCCGAGTTCTTTTGCAACTTTTGAAAAATGCCGGATCGCCGCATTGTCTTCAATTGATTTTGCATACTCATAAAATTCCGGTTTTTCTTTTTGACAAAAATAAAGCGTTTCAAAAAGCTCCTGAAGCAAAATGATTTGTGCCCCATTTTCTGCGGCTTTTCGAACAAATCCGTCTGCTTTTGAAATATTATCGTCCACGTGGTCCGTACAGCTCATTTGAATGGCCGCAACCGTCACATTTCTCATTTTATCTCCTTTCCGACAGGCATCTGCTGCGTAATGCAGTGCACATTTCCGCCTTCTTTAATCAATTTCATCCCGTCAATTTTGACGATTTCACGTCCTTCAAATACGCGCTTTAAAATCGCTTCCGCCGCTTCATCCGCAACGGAAGCTTCTCCGCCGAAAACGGGTAGAATCAAACCGCCATTGACCAAATAAAAATTCAGATAACTGAGCGTCAAACGCTCTCCGCGATAATATCGGGCGGGTGGCTGTGGAATTTCAACGATTTCAATTTTTCTTTCTGCCGCGTCTCGGGCTGTCTTCAAGCTTCGAAGGTGCGACCGAGAGCGGGCGTAATTCGGATCTTCCGGATCCCTGCACGTCTGAATCAAAATGACACCCGGTTTTGCAAAGCAAGCGACATTATCTATATGACCGTCCGTCTCATCTCCGAACAGTCCGTCTTTCAGCCAGATGAAATGCGTGACGCCGAGGTAATCGTTTAAAATACTTTCAATGGCAGACCGGTTGAGGAGCGCATTTCGATTGGGATTGAGCAAACATTCCTCGGTGGAGAGCAGCGTCCCTTCTCCGTCGGTATGAATGGAACCGCCCTCCAAAATAATCGGAGCTCTCAAACGCTGAATTTTCAATCTTTCCAGCAATGTGCCCGCCATGGCATCATCTAGGTCATAAGGGGTGTACTTTTCGCCCCATGCATTGAATTGCCAGTCCACGCCGACACGATTTCCGGTTTCATCATAGACAAACGTCGGCCCGTTATCTCTGCACCACGCATCATTGTGCTCAATGACTTCAAATTCGGCCGCATTCCCGCAAAAAGTCTTCGCAAGCGGCACATCATCCGAGTTGACAATCACAGTCACCGGTTCAAATTTTGAAATGGCACGAATGACTTCCGCATACCCTTCACACACTTCTTTATAGTTGTCGGAGTAGACGAGAGACGCCTTAACAGGCCATTCTATAAACGTTCGTTCGTGGGGCGCCCACTCCGCAGGCATTTTGTATTTCATGAGTAAAAACTCCTTTATTTTTATATTGAAAATCTCTTCCCGGATTTGACTTTTTCAGCACTCTCCGTCAGTATCATATATTTACCGTTCTTTGTCAAATGATTTTTAAACCTTCCACACATGGAAAAAGCGCCTTTCTCACGGAGAAGACGCCTTTTAAGTCTCTTGTTTTTCATTGAAAAAATGATGCGACTTTACCAGAGTGCCAAACCTTTTTGAACGAGAAGTGAAACCACTGCCACGGTAAACCAGCAAACCAACCCCACTGAAATCGGTTTGAGTCCATTGCGAATCAGTTTCGGCAAATTGGTATTGAACCCGATCGCGGCCATAGCCATGGCAATCATGAACTTGCCCAGCTTGACTAAATTTCCGCTCAGGACAACCGGCAAACTGAAAGCCGTATTGATGAGTGCCGCCAATACAAATCCGAGGACAAACCACGGAAAAATTTTGAGTGCCGAATAGTGCGGTTCCTCATCGACTTCACCGTTACAAGCCAATTTTGCCTTTCTATTGGTGTAAATGGACAGAAATAGCGTAATCGGAATAATCATCAGCGTTCGGGTCAGTTTGACAATGGTCGCCAGTGTCAAAGCCGTATTATTGCCCGCATATTCACTCCAAGTCGTCGCCGCCGCAACGACCGACGAGGTATCATTAACCGCGGTTCCCGCCCACATGCCGAAACCCGTATCGGTCAGTCCGATCATTCTTCCGAGGGCCGGAAATATAAGTGCCGCCAAAACATTAAAAAGAAAAATCGTTGAAATGGCATGTGCCACTTCTTCGTCATTAGCCCGGATAACAGGAGCCGTCGCCGCAATGGCCGACCCACCGCAAATGGATGTCCCGACGCCGATCAGAGTCGTCATTTTCCCGTCCAATTTAAGGGCACGTCCCATGACATAAGCGACAATAAAGGCGGTGGAAAGTGTAAACACCATAATCCAAAGCGCCTGCCTGCCCACTTCAAAGACCCTGAATAAATTCATTTCAAATCCCAATAAGATGATGGCGAGCTGTAAAATTTTCTTACTTGTAAATTGAATGCCCGGTTTTAAAGCGTCTCTATTTACCGAAAACATCTCCAGAATACCACCGACCAACATACCGAGCAACATACTCGATACCGGCCCACCGATAATCGGAAACTGTTTGCCGATTTGCCATCCGACCAGCGCTAACACCAGACTCAATAAAATGCCGCGAACTTTTTGATTCATTGCCCTTCTCCCATTTTTTACGTTTTTCTATTTTGCGTTTTTTCTATCTTACGCCTTGAAATATCATTTGTAAAATATTATAATTCTATAAAAATCATAAGCAATTACCTATTGATATATCACTTGACATATGACTCAATACCAAACTTGATATGGGATTTCGCATCGAAATTGACATCGAAATTGGCACCGAAATGGATATCAAAATTGGTATCGGAATGGGTATCGGAATCATATAAGGAGAATGCCATGACGCTCAGACATCTTAAAATTTTCGTAGCGGTCGTCGACGCCGGAACAATGACTGCCGCAAGTAAAACGCTTTACATGACACAGCCTTCTGTCAGTCAGGCGATCAGGGAATTGGAATCTCATTACGGCGCCCAATTTTTCGATCGCATTTCAAAACGCTTGTATCTGACCGATCAAGGCACGCGGTTTTTAAGCTATGCCCGCCATATCTTGAGCCTTTCCGATGAAATGGAAATGGCACTCGCTCATCCCGAAGCTTTCGGAACCTTAAAAGTCGGCGCAACCCTTACGATAGGAAACGCTCTGCTCCCTTCAATTGTTCACCGTTTTCAATCGGAATTTCCCAAAATTTCACTTCAACTCTTTGTAAAAAACACGGATGATATCGAACAGATGATTATCGGCAATACCATTGATCTCGGATTAGTAGAAGGATATGTCGTCTCACAAGATATCGTGCAGACGCCTCTGGCATCCGACTCACTCGCCCTCGTATGCGGGCGCTCTCACCCGCTGTATGGGCGTACCGACATTACGGAGCGCCAACTGGCGCAACAACGGTTCATCGTCCGAGAACCCGGGAGCGGCACCCGCGCCCTCTTTGAAAATGCCATGCGCGCACAAGGCCTTTCGTGGACACCCGCATGGGAATGCAGCGGCTCGGACATCATGACCCGCGCCGCCGCAGAAGGGCTTGGTATCGCCGTGCTCTCCGAACGTCTGATTGCAACAGAAATCGCTTCCGGCACTCTCTGGCGTCTTCCTTCGGAAACGCTCAATCTTCGAAGACAATTTTCAATTGTCTATCATAAAAATAAGTATTTTAGCGACATTGCACAACACTTTATTCGCCACTGTGAATCACTTTAAGTATAATAACGCCCAAGATCGCCCCCACTGCACTCGATAAACTGAACGCCGGAATAAAAAAGAATGCAGCGGCTTGACTGCCCAGCAGCCATTTTGCCATCGGGAATGCCACTAGCCCACCGATCAAACCCGTTCCGATCACTTCTCCGACCGCGGCCGCAATCGGTTTCTTTAACCACTTGTAGGCCAGACCTGCAAGCAATGCCCCAATCATACTTCCCGGGAATGCCAAAATGGATCCCAATCCGAGCATATTTCTGAGCAGAGAAATCAAGAAAGCATTCAATACCGCGTATCCGGGGCCTAGCATAACCGCCGCCATGACATTGAGCAAATGCTGTACCGGATAACATCTCGAAACCCCAACCGGAATGACGACGACGGAACTGGCAATCGTTCCGACTGCAATAAAAAGACCGCTGATTGCCAGCTTTTGGGTTGCATTCAAATCCTTCATTTGTTTCATAAAAAAACCTCCCGGAAACATTGTACCAAGAGGTGAAAAAACGGTTTTATGGTAAAAAAACGTTTTAACTGAACTTTCCTACGCCGGCATGATCCGGATCAGGTTCAAGGGTCAGAGACAATAAGCCTCAATCTCAGCCGGTCATTCCGGCACCCCTAGTACAAATCATATTTAATTAACACCTCTAATATAGCAGTTCCCACCTGACGTGTCAACGTGAAATCCCATTAAAATCGGTCATTTAACTCCTTGAGACTTTTTTGTATAATAATATAATACCATTACTCAATCAGAGGAGGCACTCTATGTACATACTCGTTTTAAATTGCGGCAGTTCATCCATCAAATTTCAAATTGCAAGCATGCCGGATTATACGGTTCGCGTCAAGGGTGCTATCGGACGCATCGGCTATGACGATGCGGAATTCAAATTTGAAATTACCAGGCTGACCGCCGAGAAGCAAATTCTTCCCATCGCCGATCACGAAGCCGGGATTCATCTCTTCCTGACACATTTAAAAAACAGTCAAAACCGTTTGGGATTTGAGCTCAAAGACATCTCCGCAGTGGGACATCGTGTTGTCCAAGGGGGTGAACGACACAATGTATCTGTTATCATCGACAAATCCGTGACCGATTACATCGAAAGCATCAAAGACCTTGCCCCGCTCCACAATCCAAACCACCTTCACGGCATTTACGCCTGTCAGAAACTGCTTCCCGAAGTCCCTCAGGTCATTGTTTTTGACAACGGCTTTCATATGACACTGCCGCGTCACGCCTATCTGTATGGGCTCCCGCTTGAACTGGCCGAAAAATACAAAATCCGGCGCTACGGATTTCACGGCATCGCCTTCAGGAGCATGGCGGCGCAATCGGAAGCTTATCTGGAAAAATCTTTTGACCAATACCGCATCGTCAATATGATGCTCGGCAGCGGAACAACGGCCAATGCCCTTTTCTACGGAAACTCCATAGATGTCAGCACGGGTTTTACCCCTCACGAAGGACTGATCCAATCCACGCGTGCAGGAGACATGGATGCGGCTGCCCTCCTATATCTTATGAAAAAAGAAGGGCTCTCCGTTCAGGAAGCCGATGCGCTCATCAATAAAAAGAGCGGTTGGTTCGGACTCTCCGGCATCAGCAATGACATGCGTGAAATCTATGAAGCCGCCGAAAGCGGAAATACGCGCGCGTTGGATACCATGAATGCCGTCTGCCATCGATTTAAAAAATACATCGGCGCTTACGCCGCCGAAATGGGCGGTTTAGACGTCTTAATTTTCTCCGGCGGCGTCGGCGAGAACGCCTGGTACATTCGCGAAAAAGTCTGTGCCGATTTAGCGTACATGGGCATCCGCATCGACTCTGAAAAAAATAAAACCGTTCGGGGTGCCGGCGTCATCAGTGAAGAGGACTCACCCGTCAAAATCATCGTCGTCAGCGCCAATGAAGAGCAAATCATTGCCGAAGACACTTATATGCTCGTTTCCCAAAAATCATCTCTTGAAAAATCTTCTCTTGAAAAATCAGATCACTCTTGAAAGGAACTTTTTTATGATAGAAATCATACGTTGCACACCGGAAGACCTCAACGTTCTCTGCGCACTATCCGCTTCAACTTTTTATGAGGCCTTTTCGGATCAAAATTCAGAAGAAGACATGGCCGCTTATCTCAAGACCGCCTATCATCCGGAGAAAATGCGTCTTGAACTCGCCTCACCGGATTCCTATTTTTATTTTGCTTACGCCGATAAAGCCCTCGCCGGCTATTTAAAACTCAATATCGGAAGCGCTCAAACCGAATTTCAAGATGAGGACGACCTCGAAGTCGAACGCATCTACCTGCGATCAAGTCATCAAAATCTCGGGATCGGTCAAGCCTTCATTCAATTTGCGGAAGCCGAAGCCTTACGCCTAAACAAGCAGTATCTCTGGCTTGGCGTCTGGGAGAAAAACCTTGCCGCACAGCGCTTTTACAAGCGGAATGGGTTTGAACCGATCGGAACCCATACATTTACCATCGGTTCCGATGTACAAACAGACTTTATCTTGAAAAAGCAGCTCGAGCCCTGATTTTAAAAATCATTCTACAGGGAAAGATGCATGGCATCGCGTACTCTGCGAACGGTTTCGTTGCCTATCTTCTCGGCCCGTTCTGTTCCGGTTTCAATAATCTCCCTTACATGTTCGGGTCTCGCTTCATAAAATGCGCGTCGGTCTCTTATGGGCTCCAATACTTGGTTTAAAACTTCCGCTAACCGATTTTTACAAGCGGCACATCCGATTTCTGCTTTTCTGCATCGAGAAGCAATATCTTCAGATTCCCCTTTATTGAATACTTCATGATATCTTGCCACAGTACAGATTTCGGGGTGCCCTATATCCTTAAGCATAATGCGCGCCGGATCTGTTACTGCCGCACGGACTTTGGCTTTAACCTCGTCCGCGGCATCCGAAAGATAAATGGCATTCCCCAAGCTCTTACCCATCTTTGAATTGCCATCCAATCCGACCAATCTTGAAGTCTCGGAAAGAAGCGGGCTGGGTTCTACAAGACCCGCTTGTTCACCATAAAGTTGATTGAAGCGTCGAACGATTTTTCGCGTCAATTCAATATGCGGCAGTTGATCTTCCCCGACCGGCACAAGATCTGCACCGCAAAATGTGATGTCTGCCGTTTGACTGACAGGATACCCTAAAAATCCATAAGTCAAATCATCATAACCGTATTGCTTGGCTTCTGTCTTAATTGTCGGATTATGGCGCAGAACATTAACCGTCACCAGCATGGAATAAAAGATGGTCAGTTCGGCAATAGCACCGACGCGCGACTGTTGAAAAAGGGTTGCTTTTTCCGGATCAAGTCCGGCTGCTAAGTTATCAATTGCCACATCATAGATGCCCTGTCTGACTTTTTCGGGCGATTCAAAATGTGTTGTAAGCGCCTGAATATCGGCAAGAATGATAAACGTATCATACGTTTCCTGCAATTTGACCCGATTCTGCAAACTCCCCACATAATGCCCCAAATGTAATTTTCCCGTCGTTCTGTCCCCTGTTAAAATTCTCTTCATTTCCTAGCCTCCTCTTTTTAAACATAAAAAAGCCCCCGTCCCAAAGGGACGAAGGCTTGCGCTTCGTTGTACCACCCAAATCAGCAGGTTCTGCATACCGACATATGCGTCCAAGCATAACGACATGGAATGCCGTCAACGCCTACTTGCACCATTGTGCTTTCGGGTTGCCCTCATGAGCCCATTCGGCACAGGGTTGAATATCGCCCTCTCATCTTGAGCGACTCTCTGTAAATCTCCGCCTCTGCTTACTATTTCTCATTCTCAGGTTTCATTTTTTATGTTTCGATTTTATGTTTTGATTTTATGTTTTGATTTTATGTTTTGATATTATTTCTTATTTTTTACTGCAACGCCATTATACGCCCGGT
>JASUTA010000061.1 GCA_030445805.1 Clostridiales bacterium | reverse complement strand
TTCTTGCAATGGCTGGGATTGTCATCGGAATTATTATGGCATTTTCGGGGATTTTTACAAAGGCGGGCGTTTGGAACATTACAGCCAATTTGATTGCGGCGGCGATCGCTTTCTTTTTGCTGTATTACTCCTACAGAAGCGGCAATTATCAGCAATGTTACATGTTTACGACCATTATCATTTTTTTGATTTTTTTTCCGTTGCTGTTTTTCACAAGCGGTGGCTATCATAGCGGGATGCCTTCTTTTTTTGTGTTCGCGGTTCTGTTTACGGTTTTCATGCTCGAAGGCAGGAAAATGATTGTGATGGCAGTTTTAGAAATTTTGGTTTACATCGGTATTTGTCTGATCGCCTATGCCTATCCGCAAAGTGTTCGATTTTTTGAAACGGAACAAGAATTTTTAGCAGATATCATCATTGGATTTACAAGCGTGAGCCTTTCATTGGGAGTCACTTTGTACATCCATTTTCGAATGTATAACAAGCAGCAACGGGAACTTGAAATTGCAAGAGAAGAAGCGATTGAGCTCAGTAGGACAAAAAGTAAATTTCTCGCCAATATGAGCCATGAAATTCGAACACCGATTAACGTTATATTGGGCATGAATGAAGTCATTATAAGAGAACAGGGGTCGGCTCGTGTTAAAGATTACAGCTTGAAAATTCAAAATGCGGGAAAAACCCTTCTGGCGCTTATCGACAACATTCTGGACATGTCAAAAATCGAATCGGGCAAACTGGAAATTGTTTCGGAGAACTATCGAACATCGGATCTCATTGACGATTTGGCTATGATTGGAATGGAGAGGGCCAGCCGTGCAGGTCTCACCTTTGAAGTCAAGGTGGATGAAAATTTACCTTGCGGATTGGTCGGTGATTTCTTGCACATCAAGCAAGTGGCCGTCAATTTTTTGAGCAATGCGGCAAAATATACGGAGCACGGTAAGATCACACTTTCTTTTAACCAAAGTTTGGGTAGTACAGGCGATGAAATTGTGCTCGATATAGCCGTTTCCGATACGGGAATCGGTATAGAGGAAGAAAAAATCATTCAGTTGTTTGATGCGTTTTCCCGTGGAGAAATCCCCGCGCATCGGAATATTGAAGGCACCGGATTGGGGCTTGCCATAGCGAAAAATTTTGCGGAATTGATGCATGGGCAAATCCGTGTAAAAAGCCGCTTGGGAGAAGGCAGTGTCTTTTCCGTAGAGATTCCCCAAAAAGTGTATGACGCGACGCCGCTCTATCAGCAGACGGCGGTAAATCGAAATGAAGTGGTACATGAAGGCAGTTTTATGGCACCGGAAGGTCGTGTTCTCGTAGTGGATGACAGCGCGGAAAATCTGTTGGTCATCAAATCCCTGCTCTCAAGAACATTGCTTCAAGTCGATACGGTCGAAAGCGGAAAGGCGTGTATTGAGGCAGTTGAAAAGAAAGCCTATCATATCATTTTGATGGATTATATGATGCCGGGTATGGATGGGGTTGAGACCTTAAAACGGTTGAAAAATCTTCCTGACTTTAATACGCCTGTGATTGCCCTGACGGCCAACGTGGTTGCTGGGGTCAAACAAATGCTGCTGGATGCCGGGTTCAGCGATTATTTGTCTAAACCTATCGAATGGAAAAAATTAGAAGATGTGCTGGCGGATAGGCTTCCCAGGGAGCTGGTAACGACGACCCAAGGGGACACACCGCATTTGATTTCTTCAGATATTAAAAATGAACTCGCACGTGAGGCATCTGCATACGGTCTCGAGTTGGAAGAAGGGTTAACGTATTTGAGCGGGGACCTGTTTCAGTATAAAAATCTCGCCGTATTTTTTGTTGAGTATTATAAAAAAAGTAAGGATGCAGTTGAAAAATCAGAAACGGAAAAGGATTGGAAAGGGTTGAAGTTTTCAGTACATTCCCTTAAAAGCAAAGCGAGAGCTCTGGGGGCGATTGACCTTTCCGACACGGCAGCCAAACTTGAAAAGCAGTGTTTGGCTGAAAATGAATCCTACATAAATGCGACATTACCGGTTCTTTATTACGAGTGGGAACAAGCGTATTTGGGGTTAAAAGTACTGATTGAAAGCATCGATAGACTTTCAGATAAGCCAATTGAAGCAGAACCGCCGGATGTCGGTATGGAGGACTTGTTGAAACTTTTGAGGCACAACAGACAGCCGGATGCTTTAGCGGCACTTGAACAGATGATTAAAAAGTCTCAAAACGCAGAGGAAAGTGCGCGTCTTTCGGAAATTCGGGAAAAAGTGGATGAGATTGAACTACGCGAAGCAGAACGCCTGCTGATTGCTTTGAGGGGTGATAAAGTTGGAACGTAAAAACATGATTTTAATTGTCGATGATGATTTGACACTACTCAAAATGGCAGGTGAAATTCTAAACGGAATCTATAGTGTCAGCCTTGTTAAATCCGGATATGAAGCGATTGAATTGCTACGGACGGACTACGTGCCGGACATCATTTTACTGGATATTGATATGCCTGAAATGAATGGATTTGAAACGTTGAAGGCACTACAGAACATGGAAGACTGCCGGGGGATTCCCGTTGTGTTTCTCACGGGCATGCATCAGGCTGAGTCGGAGCTTGAGGGACTGTCCTGTGGTGCGGTAGACTATATTACCAAGCCCTTTGTTAAAGAAATTTTATTGGCGCGGCTGAAAGTCCATATCGAAAACGGCAAACGGCTTAGGCAGTTAAGCGCTATGGCGCAAAACAGGCAGGAACTTCGAATCGACGAGGAAAAATTTAAACAGATATCGGACGGATTGAGTGATACGGAGAAAAAAATATTGCGATTGATTGTGCTGGGGTACACCAATCAGGAAATCGGTGAAACACTTCACTATTCCTATAATTATGTCAAAAAAGTCGTCGGCACGATTTACGAAAAAAAATATGTTCGCAAAAGAAGCGAATTGAAAAAAATGTTTTTATAGAAGAAAGTGTGTAGAGCCGGGAGATTAAAAACCTCCCGGCTTTTTTGCGGAATAAAAGCGAAATAAAAACGGAATAAAAACGGCATAAAAGAGGTAACTTTTAGGGTGTGTTTTCGGATTTTAAAAAATGATATCGTGACTCTATAGGAAACAGAAAGGGGGATTTGTGTGAATTGGGAGATTCGAGAATCTATCCCCGGTGCTTATTTTGCCAACGCCCGATTGGTGCAGGTGTTGTCGGACGAAATCAGCGGTGTGCTTTATATTCGCGCGGTGGTTGATGAACGTGAGGAGCAGGTGTTCATTTATGAAGGCATGTATTACAGTCAACTCGAGGAGCAACACGTGGGGATTGTGATCACCCTTGCTTCTGAAATGACGCAGGCAGAGCTCACAGAGCCGGAGTATGCGAAGGCGGCCGACAGGCTCTACAACGAGTGCGGGATAGATGATGTGTTTCTGAAAGAGATGCTGAAACGCGGCAATCACCTCTTCGTCCATCATACCGATCAGGGCAAATATCTTGTGCTGGCAAAGCGTCTTGTATTATGAAAAATATATAGAAAAGGATGGGATGCAATGGGACAGAAAAAATTTTTATCAATGATACTTATTTTATCAATGATTTTTAGCCTGTGTATAACGACACAGGTCACTTGGGGTGTGATTTTGGCACCTACTATTTCAGCGGACAAATCGGCATTATACATAGGAGAGGAAGATGGGCAGACGGTTGTGATTACCCTTGAAAATGATACCTTTTCAGAGCCGGCAGCTTACTGTAGCGTTGAGGTCAACGGTTCATTTTCGAGCACCAGTGGGTCCTATAATTCAACGCTCAATACGACATTCACAATTACAGTCAATAATCCGTTGTCTGCCGGTGATGTCGTTACAATTTACTTTAAAAAAGAAGGATTGACCTCAGGACTTCAAGATACCAATATATTGACTTTGATTGCACAACCCGCCAGACCCTTGAGTTTTGGGGGCGATGATTTAGGGAGAGTCGATCTAAACAACTGGTTTGAGCATTACTTCACATCTGAGGGCGGAATCGGTACAAAAACGTATGTACAGACAATCGGCATACTTCCGGACGGTTTAAGCCTTTCAACAGGTGGAAAGCTCTCCGGAATAACCGCTAAATCAGGTGAATATACTTTTGAAATAACGGTTTTTGACAGCGACGTACCGTCGAGTACCAGTTCGGGCATTTACAAATTGCTTGTAAATGAAAAATCTGATTATGAAGTTTCGGACCATACGATCATTGGCTATACCGGCCCGGGAGGGGCAATTTCAATTCCTTCGGAAGTCAATGGGGTCGCCATAACGGCAATCGGATATGACGCCTTTGGAGGAAATAGCAGTCTTACAAGCGTTGTTATCCCAAGCAGTGTAACCCTAATAGATTCAAATGCTTTTCACGGATGCGTAAATTTATCGGAGGTTACAATACCGAGTAGCGTCACGTCTATAGGTTCCAGCGCTTTTGCGACGTGTAGCAATCTTTCTGAACTTACAATTCCAAGCGGTGTGAAATATATCGATGCTTATGCATTTCAAGGCTGTGCAAGCCTCAAAGAATTAACCGTTCCGGACAGTGTTGAATACATTGGCGAATATGCCTTTTCTTTATGTGGGAGTCTGACAACTGTAGTCCTTCCTGCACATATTCCCGAAATTCCGGATTATGGTTTCTATTCATGCGGCGCGTTAGAAAGCATTACGATTCCAGGTGAGATACAGCGCATTGGGGACAGTGCCTTTCAGTGGTGCACTAAATTAAAAACAGTGGAACTGCCGGAAAATCTGATGGCGATTGGTGATTCGGCTTTTCGCGAGTGCAGAGATCTTGAAGTGATTATCATCCCATCATATGTTGCAGAGATCGGCGCATCGGCATTTAAAATGGAAAGCGGGGGTTCCGATTTGATCGCGGCGATCTTCACAGGCGATGCACCGGTTCTTGGGGAATCCGTATTTTATAACCCGGCTTCGGGCTTTAAGATATACTATCCGGAAAATAAATCCGGGTATACGAATCCTTGGAATGGATTTGAAACGGTGGCTTATGATACATCTGGAGATTATAGCGTCACATACGATGCAAACGGTGGCGATGGCGATTTGCCGAGTCAGATCGTACGCCTCATGTTAGGTGACTGTGTCACGGTGGAAGGCTCCGGAAACTTGTCTGTTGTAAACGGGACCTTTACGGGTTGGAATACAGCCAAAGACGGAACCGGTGTGGATTATGCGGCCGGTGATACGATTGTGATTTTAGGGGAATCCGTTACTCTGTATGCTCAGTGGGATAGACGCTATACCATTGAAGTGGATGACACCATCGAAAATGGTTCTGTAGAGGTCGGGATTTATTTGGCGGCAGAAAAAAACTTTATCGGCGTCAAAACAAGTCCTGATGAGGGGTACTGCCTTAAAGAAGGAAGTCTTGTATACAATGACGGGACAAAAAATTATCCGATTGACATAGAGGGCTTTAACGAGAACGAAGACCCAGACGATACTTCGGGAACGGAATACTATATGTTTGTAATGCCCCCTGCAAACATAACCATTACGGCACAATTTGAATCGACATCTGCCGATGACGGGGATGATGGCGATTCGCCGACAAATACCGGTACAGGAAAAACAGTTGAACCCAATCCGACAGAAGACAGTTCCACAAACGTTGCAGTAACAGCACTTCAAATTCAGGAAGCTTTAAATACCGCTCTGCAAGCAGGAGGACTTGGTCAAGTCGCGATAGAAGTGAATGCCCCGGAAGGTGCAAACGCCATCGAAGCAACACTTCCAAGGGAAGCGATGGCCTCTGTTGCAGGCAGTGGGGCGAAAGCACTCACGCTTTCAACGCCGATTGCAACGCTGACTTTTGATCGTGACGCCCTTCAAAGCATTTCCGAAAAAGCAGAGGCAGACATCAAAATAACCGTTTCAAAAGTGGACTCGGAAACGCTCAGTGATGCGGCAAAAGCTGTCGTCGGTGATCACCCGGTGTACGATTTTAGCGTCATTTCAGGTGATAAGGTTATTTCTGAATTTAACGGAGAAGTGACGGTGTCAATGCCTTATACACTTCAAGCCGGCGAAAATGCGGAATCCGTTGTCATCTACTACATCAATGCAGAGGGTATCCCTGAAGTAGTCAACAATTGTAAGTACGATCCGGAAACGGGAACCGTCACGTTTACAACAACTCATTTTTCAATGTATGCGGTGGGTTACAATGCCGTGACTTTTGGAGACGTGCCGGCAGATGCATCGTATTGCGATGCCGTAAACTTTGTTGCCGCACGGGGGATCGCAACCGGAACCGGTGATGGGAACTTTAGCCCGGAGGCAGGAATCACCAGAGGCCAATTTATCGTCATGATGATGAATGCCTACGGCATTGAGGCCGATACGATCGAGGCAGACGACACAGCAGCAGGCGACATGACGACTGACAACTTTGCAGATGCAGGCAGCACTTATTATACAAACTACTTATCGGCGGCAAAACGTCTCGGCATTGCGAACGGCATCGGAGACAACCTGTATGCGCCGGAGAACGCTTTGACCAGACAGGAAATGGTACAATTGCTGTACAATGCTTTAACGGTTTTAGATGCACTTCCTGCGGAAGAGCAGAGTAAAGCTCTGACGACTTATGCGGATGCCGATCAGATCGCCTCGTGGGCAGAAGCAGCCATGACGCGATTTGTAAATGCGAATGCCTTTACCGGAAATGGCGGAAAGCTGACACCGGAAGAGACCGCAACAAGAGCAGAGATGGCGCAAATTTTGTATAACTTGCTTATGAAATAGGAACGCTTCACTTGAAAAATAGAACCTTTTATCTCTAAACAATCCGAAATGCAGAAAAAGATCCCGGGCCGCTTAGAACAGCACAATCCGGGACCTTTTTTTATATTAAAATAAATAAAATTTCTTGGCTTGGAAATTAATTGAATATTAAGTCAACTTATGAGTTTTAATTGCAAATAACCTTGACATAAATAGACAGCCGTGTATAATTTTCATAAGAAGATGATATCTGCCAGCGAAATTTATTTTAAATGCATGATATACGACGAATGGAATAGACGCTTTATTTAGTAAATTCGGACTCTGGCAGAGGCCATTTTTTTTATAACAGAAAAAGAATGAGGGGGACAGATATGAAAAAGATCATTTCGTTGCTCATGGTGCTGATGTTATTGTTAAGCGTAACAGCATGTGGCAGCAATGACACCGCAGGTTCAACAGCTGCTGAAAGTACAACCGAAGCAGCCGCAGGGAGTGAAACTGCAAATATTTTGAAAGTTCAAATAGATGTAGAAGTTGCATCTATGGATCCGCAAATTGCAACAGACGGGACTTCATTTGAAGTTATGGGCGATGTGACAGAAGGTCTTTATTCTGTAGACGCTGCCGGTTCACCGATTCTTGCAATGGCTGAAAGCGTTGATAAGAGCGAAGATGGATTGACTTATACTTTCCATTTGAGAGATGCAAACTGGTCGAACGGGACACCGGTAACGGCAAATGATTTTGTATTCGCTTGGAAACGCCTCGTAGACCCTGCAACAGCAAGTGAATATTCATTTATTGCTGAGATTGCAGGAATTAAAAATGCATCTGCAATTATCGCAGGAGAAATGCCGGTTGAGGAACTCGGTGCGGTTGCACAAGATGATAAGACACTGGTGGTCACTTTGGACTTCCCGGTTTCTTATTTTGAATCCTTAATGTCATTTAACTCATTCTTCCCGGTTAACGAAGCGTTCTTCACGGAAACCGGCGATTTGTTCGGAACATCACCGGAAACGATTCTCGCAAACGGTCCTTTCAAAATCTCCGCTTATGAACCGGCTGCAACGACGATTGAACTCGTGAAAAATGAAGACTATTGGGATGCCGATGCCGTTCAACTCGACGGAATCGAATATCAAGTCATTAAAGAAGCACAACAAACCATGCTGGCTTATCAAAACGGAGATCTTGACGTTGCAAACCTCGCCGGTGAGCAAGTTGAGCAATTCAAAGCCGATCCTGAATTCAACAATGTTGTAGCGGGATATCTGTGGTATATTTCTCCGAATCAAACCGTTGCAGGTCTTGAAAATGTTAACTTGAGAAAAGCACTTGCACTGTCTTACGACAAAGCGGCAATTGTTAACAACATCTTGAAAGACGGTTCCATCGTTGCTGACTTTGCAATTCCGACATTGCTTGCAACCGGTCCGGACGGAAAAGACTATCGTGAAACAGCGGGCACTTATCTTTCAACGGATAAGGCAAAAGCACTTGAATATTACAACACTGCAAAAGCAGAGCTTGGAGTGGACACATTCAGCTATACACTGATTGTTGAAGACACAGAGTCTGCACAAAACGTTGCTCAGTTCATCCAATCTGAAATTCAAACGACACTTCCTGGTATGACGATTACAATCGAAACAATGCCTAAAAAGAATCGTGTTGAAAGAATGCAAGACGGTGACTTTGAACTCGGATTGACGCGTTGGGGCCCGGACTATGCTGACCCTATGACTTACCTTGACATGTGGACAACAGGCAGCTCTAACAACTACGGTTTCTGGTCAAATGCTGACTACGATGCGATTATTCAATCGGCTAAAAACGGTGAATTGGCACTCGACCTCGAAGCGCGTTGGGAAGCACTCAAACAAGCTGAAGCCATTGTTATGGATGAAGCCGTTATTTTCCCGGTTTACCAAAAAGGGAATGCCGTCATGATTAAAAGCAATGTCTCAGGCATTGAATTCCACTCTGTAGGCATTAACAGAATTTATAAAAATGCTGTCAAAAACTAGTCGTTAAGAAATCAGATTTATAGCGTAAAACTCATAACAGTGGCCGATTTTCGGCCACTGTTAAACTTATCTAAAGGAGTTATAACATGAAAAAGTATCTGCTTAAAAGAATCCTGATATCGATAGCGACGCTATTGATTATTTTAGTGATTCTTTTTCTGAGGTTAGAATTCATGCCCGGTTCCCCCTTTAACGACGAAAAGCTGACGACGGCGCAAGTTGAACTGTTAAATGCCAAATACGGTTTGGACAAACCGGTTCTTGTACGCTTTGGCAACTATGTGAAAAACATGTTGACCGGCGATTTTGGTGTGTCTTATACCATCAGTAAAAACACGCCGATATCAACGCTTCTGATGTCACGTTTGCCTATTTCTGTGAAGATCGGCGGGCAGGCAGTTCTGCTGGGGACATTCTTCGGACTGATTCTCGGCATTATTGCGGCACTTAAACACAATACCATTTGGGATACGCTTACGACTGTTATCTCCGTTATCGGTGTCAGCTTACCGTCTTATGTTTTTGCACTGGGGCTGTCATATACACTGGGCTTCAAATTCGAACTATTTCCACTTCTGTATTCTTCCAAGTTGCCGTTTGAGTCGTCTATTTTGCCGACCATTTCTTTGAGTATGTTTACCCTTGCATCTATTGCGCGTTTTACCCGAACCGAAATGATTGAGGTCATGGGATCCGACTATATTCAGTTGGCGGAAAGCAAAGGTATCAGCGGGATTCATCTCATTGTCAGGCATCAACTTCGCAATGCACTCATTCCGATTATTACAGTGCTGGCACCGCTGATTGTAGGGCTCATGACAGGGAGCCTCGTCATTGAAAAAATCTTTTCAATACCGGGCATAGGCAGTCTGTTGGTGACGGCCATTCAATCGAATGATTATAACGTGATTATCGCGATTGCGTTTATATACAGTGCAATGTATATCGGTATTATGTTGTTGGTGGACATCTTATACGGTGTGATTGACCCGAGAATTAGATTGGCAAAGGAGGAAAGTCATGAGTGATACACCGTTGGATGAAAAAATGATTTTTCTCGAAGGTGATTTTGAATTTGTGCCAAGGGAAAAAGGCGTGCACATTGACGAAACCTTCTCAAATCAATCGTATTGGAAAGATGTTTCGAAACGCTTTTTTAGAAATAAAGGTGCCGTCATGGGGTTAATTTCTATTGCCATTATCATTATTATGGCCATTATCGGTCCTAATTTGAATGCATATACCTATGACGCACAGATCATAACGCAACAAAACCTGCCGCCGCGGATACCGGTCATTGAAAAACTCGGGATTTTTGACGGCAGTGAAAAATTGTATACGTCAACCGGCATCATCGATCAAAACAAGTACATTTCCGAAGACGGTTCGGTGACGGGCCTTGAAGATGTGTATTATTGGTTTGGGACGGATGTCCTCGGCAGAGATATATTTACCAGAACGTGGGTGGGCACGCGTATTTCACTGTATATTTCACTGATGGCGGTTTTGATCGATATGGTCTTTGGACTCAGCTACGGTCTTATTTCCGGATATTTTGGCGGAAAGGTTGACAATGCCATGCAACGATTTGCGGAAATTCTCAATGGCATTCCGAACCTCGTCGTCGTAACCCTACTGATTATCGTTTTGAAACCGGGTTTATTAACCATTACGTTTTCGCTGATGATTACCGGGTGGATTGGGATGAGCCGGATTGCCCGGGCGCAGATGCTTAAACTGAAACAGCAGGAGTTTGTACTGGCATCCAGGACACTGGGGGCAAAAGATTTCTTTATTATTTTCAGAGAAATTTTACCCAATATTTTCGGACAAATTATTACGAACACGATGTTTTCCATTCCGACGGCGATTTTTACAGAAGCTTTTCTGGCCTTCATCGGACTTGGCGTTCCGGTACCGATGGCATCACTCGGTCTCCTGATCAGTGATGCATTCAAATCGTTCACCACGCACCCTTATATGATTATTCCTCCGGTAGTGGTTCTCGCTGTCCTCATGTTGAGCTTCAACATGCTCGCGGATGGCCTTAGAGATGCCTTCGACCCGAAAATGAAAGAAATGTAGGTGGCTGTGATGACTGATGAAAAAAAAGTAGATCAAACAACATCCAAAAAAGTAGATCAAATGACCTCAAAGGAAAAAATACTCTCAATCAGCGATCTATCTATTTCTTTTAAAACGGCGCTCGGAAGCGTCGATGCGATTCGGGGAGTGAATTTAGATTTGCACAGAGGGGAAACCCTTGCGGTTGTCGGCGAGAGCGGAAGCGGAAAATCGGTGACGATGAAAGCGGTCATGGGTATTCTGAGTAGTAACGGTGTTGTCAACTCCGGAAAGATTGACTTTAACTATTCGGATGCAGGCGAAGAAATGGCAGTCGATATTTTGACGCTTTCCAAAAAATATATGCGATCGCACATTAACGGTAAACACATCGCTATGATTTTTCAGGACCCGATGACGTCTCTTAATCCGACGATGACGATCGGCGCTCAGATTATGGAAGGCATGATCTGGCACAAGAAAGCCAATAAACGAGAAGCGAAAAAACGGGCTCTTGAACTCCTGGAACTCGTAGGGATTACAGACGCGGAAAAACGCATGAAAAATTATCCGCATCAATTGTCAGGGGGGATGCGCCAACGTGTTGTCATTGCCATCGCACTGGCGTGTAATCCGGACCTGCTCATTTGCGACGAGCCGACAACGGCGCTCGATGTTACCATTCAGGCGAAAATTTTGGAACTGATTAAAGACATTCAGCGGGAAATGAACATTTCCGTTATCTATATTACACATGACCTGGGCGTTGTCGCTAAGGTAGCCGATTATGTCGCCGTCATGTATGCCGGAAAAATTGTTGAAAAAGGGACGGTTGATGAAGTGTTTTATGACCCGAGACACCCGTATACATGGGGGCTCTTGTCTGCAATGCCGGATCTCGACACGTTCGACGATAAGCTCTATACTATTCCGGGATCGCCTCCGAACTTGAGCCATAAAGTAGAGGGAGATGCCTTTGCTTCGCGCAACATCTATGCGCTCAATATCGACAAGCGCCTTGAGCCGCCGATGTTCAAAATTACCGAGACGCATTATGCGGCGACTTGGCTTTTGCATGAAAACGCACCTAAAGTTGAAATGCCTTCTGCGCTGAAGGAGCGTATTGACAGAATGCTGAAGGAGGCGAATGAAAATGGAGAATAGAGAGCCTTTGCTCGATGTCAAAAATCTGAAGCAGTTTTTTAAAATCAGTAAAAAGTATACAGTCAAAGCGGTCAACGGGGTTTCATTCAATATTTTCCCCGGGGAGACCTATGGATTGGTAGGAGAGTCCGGCAGCGGCAAGTCGACTATAGGCAGATCTATTATCCGCCTTTACGACCCGACGGCGGGACACATCACGTTTGACGGTGTCGACATTTCCGGGAAACTTTCAGCGGAAGAAGAGCAACACCTTCGGATTAATATGCAGATGATTTTTCAAGATCCGATGGCGAGTCTTAATCCGCGCCGAAAAGTACTGGATATTATTGCTCAGGGCCTTGATGTGCATCACCTTTTTACATCGAAAAAGGAACGTGAGGAAAAGGTCTACCAGATTCTTGAGAAAGTCGGTCTTTCTAGAGAACATGCAACCCGTTATCCCCACCAGTTTTCCGGTGGTCAGCGGCAACGGATTGGTATTGCAAGAGCACTGATTATGAATCCGAAATTGATCATTGCGGATGAAGCGATCAGTGCACTGGATGTTTCTATCCAAGCACAGGTTGTCAACTTGATGAAAGAGATTCAGCAGGAAACCAATATTGCATTTCTGTTTATCGCGCACGACCTCTCAATGGTGAAATACATTTCCGATCGAATCGGTGTGCTTCACCTTGGGTATCTGTTGGAAACGGGGACTAAAGAAGAAATTTTCTCCAATCCGATTCATCCGTATACGCGGTCATTGCTTTCGGCGATACCGCTTTCGAATCCTAGGGTTGAAAAGCACAGAACATCCGAATCCTACGATTATGAAACCAGCGGCATTGACTATGCCAAAGGGGAGAGTCAGCATATCGGCGGAAGCCATTATGTGCATGCAACGGCGGAAGAATTAAAAAGTTGGGTGTCACCTCGGTGATGCGTTACAAAGATAAAATAGCATCTCGACAATAAAACAACGTCTCGACAATTTAGAAGGCGGTTGGCATGAGCTGACCGCCTTTATTTTTTTTTGAAAAAAGAGCGGTACTTGACATTTGAAAATAGATGATGTATCATTGATGTTATATAATAGATGACTAATCATCTATTTAAAAAGAGTTATTTAATTCGATCTGATTATTGGGTCTACGATTTGTATCGGATGAAGGAGGCAATATATGAAATCTGCAGAAGAATTGCGATACCTTGTTTTGGCGGCTCAAAGAGAAGGCAGCAGGACATTGTCGGAAGTTTTAAAGCCATTGGGGCTCACGTCTTCACAAAGTGAAGTGTTGCGCGTCCTCTACGACCATGAACCGATGTCTTTGATTGAACTTGGGAATATGTTGGTTTGTGAAACCGGCAGTCCCAGTCGATTGGTCAATAGATTGATTGCTGCTGATTTAATTGCTCAAGAAGCTTCCAAAGTGGATGCGCGCAAAGTGGTGCTGACTTTGACACCTGAAGGAAAAGAAAAGGTTCAAAAGATTGTTGAAATTGAAGAAAAATTTTATGCGTCCATAGAGTCCATGCTAATCGGGAAACCGGTTCAAGAACTGATTGATTTGCTCTGGATGCAAGTGAAGGGAAAACCATCCGGCAATGCGCTGGAACTCAGAAAAGCGAGTGAAAACGGAGGCGATGGCCGTGATTAATGCGCTTTTTAAAAAGATCAGCGGCAGTGCCGGCGGCAAGGTGGTAACGATTCTTTTCTGCTTCACAATAGCGATGATGATTATCATCAACACAGTCGACATGGCTGTTAGTGTGCCGAGAATCGAGGCTGTTTCAGGCGGTGCCGAGATTTTAGACATGAAAGTGTATTACACATCAGATGAAGCTTATAAGATACTGGATCAGTTGGGAACAGAGGGGCGCCGAGTTTATCAAGGGATGCTGACAGAATTTGATTTTATATTTCCGCTTTTGTATGCATTGACTTTATCGATGAGTGCTGTCATGATTCTGGGAAAATTATTTCCAAATGCCATGCGGATTCAAAAGTTGGTGTTGATTCCGCTGCTGGCAGTGGCGTTTGATTGGCTTGAAAACATCAGTGCACTGGTGATGCTTGCCAACTATCGGAAGGTTTCGGCAGTATCCTCTGTTGCAGGT
>JASUTA010000060.1 GCA_030445805.1 Clostridiales bacterium | reverse complement strand
AGTGCATCTGCGAGTTTGTTTCCCCAGAAAGTGTAGAGGTCTTTGAAAGTGCCTACTTTCAGTTTCGCTTGCATTTCAAGGCGATAGGGAACGACGCCGTCAAAGGGTTTGAGTAGACCGTAAAATCCGGACAGAATGCGCAAATGGTCTTGGACATAGTCAAAATGGCGATCTTCAAAGACGCCCGGGGCCATGTATTGGTACTGGATGCCCTCGTAGGCAAGAAGGGCAGGTGTGAGGCGCCGGCCCAGATTCATTTCCTGAATGCGCCTGAAATTCAACGTTGCCAGGGTATCATTGCACGCCCACAGCTTTTTCAGAGACGGATAATCCATTTGTTTCAGCACGTGAAGCAGGCGTTCGGTTTCCGGAAGAAAATGAGGCAGTGCCTGATGTGGCATGCTGTCGGTGTCAATATTCATTTTTTTAGCAGGAGATATAATAATTTTCATAATGTTTTACCGGACTATTTTTTAAAAGTTTTTTGAGAATTTCTTTCCCATCGCGCTCTATTATACCATATAACAAACGCAGCTAAAGGAAAAAGCGTTCAAAAGAAAACGCAGCATTATTTTTCAATAGAGGAGGTACGATTCATGCGCACGTTCGGTTTTTTTCTCGGCCATCCTAGGGGCTTGGCGCACGCTGAGGCACTGATTCGGTCCATTTCCGTTTCGGAACCGGAAGCGGCTGTTATGGCGATTGTGCCGGATGAAATGCCGGAAGAAAAAGTGTATCTGGAGAAGGTGTTTGAAAAAATGCATCAGGCGGGTATCTTTTCCGTAGAGTGCGTCGGCGGAACGACGGATTATTTGGAATATCCCTTTACGGATAAATTGATGGGTGCTGCACGGTTTGAAAACGCTTGCAATGGGGAGAGCATTTGGTTGGATGTAGACAGTCTTGTGCTTCAGAAACTTCCTAATTTTAAGACGGGTCATTTTTATGTCAACCCCGTTGACAAAAAGAATGTGGGCATTCCATTCGGGAACGCTATGCCGCAGACGGGCAAAATGAAACCGGGCCAAGGCAAATCGGCGTTGTGGCAGGAGGCGGAAGGTTATTTTGGTTTTAAATGCTCTGAATTTGATGCGGTTGAAACACGAGTGACGCGTGAGGCCATTTACCCTTATTTCAATGTAGGATGTGTCGTCAATGGCACGGGCGTCCCGATTTTTAAGAAGGCCGTTGCGGCACTGGTTGAGATCATCGCATTAAAAAAACGATTCCCATCGGTGCAGGAATCGTTTTTGGAGAAAGTTTTTCTTCATCAAGTGATGTTTACGGGCGCTGTTTTAAGCGCGTTTTCTCAAGTCGGTGTAGCCGATATTTATGCATCGAACGGAAAAGTGAAACGGCTTCCGAAGGGTGTGAATTATCCGATTCATTTGTTGAAAGAAGATGGACACAAACCTAATCCGGAAACTCTTTACAGCATACGTTATGATACCTATTTTGACGACAATTCATGGCCTGAATCATTGCCGGAGATACCAGATGTTTCGGCCGAAGCATTGAAATCTTTTTGGTATTATCAATAGAGCGACCAATAGAATATGCCACAAAACCTACCGGGCGGGGAACCAATTCTTCGTCCGGTTTGCAATTTTAACGAGCGTCAACATAACGGGAACTTCTACGAGTACGCCGACGATGGTTGCAAGGGCCACCGGACTTTGTGTCCCGAACAGGGCAATGGCAACGGCAACAGCCAATTCAAAGAAATTTGAAGCGCCGATCATGCCGGCTGGAGCCGCGATATCATGTGGCAGATGCAAAGCCTTAGAAGCAAAATAAGAAATGAAGAAAATCAAAAATGTTTGTAAAATAAGCGGAATGGCAATGAGCAGTATGTGGAGCGGGTTTTCCAAGATGACCTGACCTTGGAAAGAAAAAATGATAACCAGTGTCAAAAGCAGGCCGATGATTGTGATGTTTCCGAATTTCGGAATGAAACTTTCGTTGAAATAGGTTTCTCCCTTATTTTTGATAAGGGTTCGTCTGGTGAGTACGCCACCCGAAAGCGGGATGACGACAAATAAAATGACAGATAAAATCAGGGTGTTCCAAGGAATGGAGACGCCTCCAATGCCGAGGAGGAATTTGACAATCGGCGTAAAAGCGATGAGGATAATCAGGTCATTTGTCGCGACTTGTACAACGGTGTAGGCCGGGTTACCATGTGTCAGGTGACTCCAGACAAAGACCATGGCGGTACAAGGGGCTGCACCCAAGAGAACCGCGCCTGCCAGATAATCGCGCGCAAGGGTTTCGGGAATCAATGGTTTAAAAAAGACGAAAAAGAAGAGATAAGCGATGCCGAACATAGTGAACGGTTTAACCAGCCAATTGGCAACCCACGTGACAAAAAGGCCCTTTGGGTTTTTTCCGACGTCTTTGACACTTTGAAAATCCACTTTCAGCATCATCGGGTAAATCATGAGCCAGATCAATACAGCAATCGGGATAGAGACGTTGGCGTATTCAAATCGCCCCAGAAATGCGGGGATGCCGGGCAGAAACTTGCCTATAGCAACGCCGGCAATCATACATAGTGCGACCCAGAGCGTTAGGTATCGTTCAAAAAAGCCGATACCGGATCCGGTTTCTTTTTCTGTTTCCATGGGAACCTCCACTCATAAAAGAAGGGATTTTTAAATCAAACGTTTTTGAAAAAAGGGACTTATTCAGGATGTGAGTCGATGTCAAGACAGCAAGTCGGCGGTGATTGAACGGGATTGGGCGTTGTGAGCTCTTTCAAGAGGTTTTGTGCAAAAATACTTCCGCGTTCACTGATTGAATAGTAAATCCATTTGCCTTCCGGACGACTTTCAACAATGCCGGAATCCGATAGAATTTTCATGTGATAGGACAGCGCGGACTGGCCGATTTCCAAACTTTCAATTAGGATGCAGGCACATTTTTCACCATCGCGGAGCAATTCAAGAATGCGCAATCTCTTTTCATCGCAGAATGCCTTAAAGACTTTTGCGTGTACTTCATAAGAAACAGACAATAAAATCACCTCATATCAAAAATATTTGATTTGAGAACAGTATAGTGAATTTCTCGTTTTTTGTCAAGAAAATGACGATTTTCAATGGAATTTTGCGTTTTCTCACAATAAATGGTTGATTTTTTTTTTTATTGGCATAAAATGAAAACTGTAATTTTAAAAAAGGAAGGGGAATATTTCATGAATCCTTTTATCATTTTGGGGATTGCCGTAATCGTTGGGATTCTATTCGGAAAATTGATGAACCGACTCAAGGTGCCTGCTGTTGCCGGATACATCATCGGAGGACTCGTACTCGGGACTTCCGGCTTTAATCTGATTACCGGAGATTTGATTACGCAGACGTCTTTTATCAGTGACCTTGCTTTGTGCATTATTGCTTTTAATATCGGTAGTGAATTGGAATTATCCGTCATAAAAAAATTGGGAAAAAACATATTTATTATTGCATTTTTCGAAGCAACGGGCGCTTTTTTATTTGTAACCTTTATCTCGTATGTGGTAACGGGCGGCGATGTAGCGCTTTCACTGATCCTTGGGTCGGTTTCGGCGGCAACTGCACCGGCAGCAACTGTTATGGTACTAAAAGAATACAAGGCTAAAGGGCCGCTGACCAGTACTTTGCTTGGGGTTGTTGCAATGGATGACGCCATCTGTCTGATGATCTATGCCGTTGCTGCAGCCATTGCAAAAGTATTTGTCAATCACGATCATATCACGGTTACTAAGATCTTTTTTATTCCGGTTGGCGAAATTGTCTTTTCGCTATTGGTCGGCGCTGTCATGGGTATTGCGGTTACATATTTAATTAAAATTTCAAAGAGAGATAATGAACGCTTGCCGTTCATTTTGGGTACATTATTATTAGTGGACGGTTTGGCAAGTCTTTTTTCATTGTCACCGCTGCTGACTGCTATGGCAACAGGTATTATGGTTGCCAATGTTTCAAGTCAAAAATTAAAGGCATTCGGGAGTTTGGAACAGTTTTCTTCCCCGATCATTACTATGTTTTTCGTCCTTGCAGGGGCAAGGCTGGATATAAGACTCATCCCGACGATCGGCTTTTTGGGAGCGGCTTATTTGATTTTCAGAATCCTTGGGAAAGTCTTGGGCGCCGCACTCGGAGCGACGATTTCGCATGCACCGGCTACCGTTAGGAAATACATAGGACTTGGCCTTCTGTCTCAAGTGGGGGTCGCTGTCGGCCTTGCGATTACAGTCAGCCGAGAATTTCCTGGAACCAATTTGGGCACAACGGTTATCACGATTTTACTCGCGACGACCATTATCACGGAAATTGTCGGACCGATATCAACAAAAACAGCGCTTTATAAATCGAAAGAATCCCACATTACGAAGGAGGGTTAGTATGTATTACGCCTTGTTTTTAATTTTAAATGATGTGAAACATCTTGAGAATATTCACCAGATTTTCTTCGACCACAGTTGTGGTGCCACGACGCTAGACAGTGTCGGCATGGGAAAAGTTCTGCTTGAAAATCATGTAGATACTCCGATTTTTGCAGGCATTCGGAAATTGGTTGAAGGCAATATGCCCTATAATAAAACCATCATCAGTGTTATGAAGGGTGAAGAAAAGATGCGAGATATCGTGACTTGTATCAAAAGAGAGTTGGGCGCGGAAGAAATGAAGCAAGGCGGCATCGGCTTCATGTTTGTCTTACCTGTACTGGAATGCCATGGGTTTATTATCGACGACGAAGTAGGCAGTTTGAACATCGGATAGATTCCGCTAAAGATAATAATAAAAAGCAGATTCTCTGGTTAGAGAGAATCTGCTTTTTTTATACTGAGCGTAAATTGTGTCCCGAGATTGAAAGCCAGCGCAAGTCCCAGGAGAATCAGAGCGGTCATCATAATGCTGTGGAGACCTTGAAACATAATGTTTTTCATAGAAGGCACTAAGTCGGCCGGCAAGTTATTTGCACTCTTGGAATCGCTTAGTTGATTGAGCATGGCAATGGAGATTGTCCCATTTGACGCGGAGACCCCTTGCATCAGAGAGCGCGTCATAATGACGCCGTAAAGGGATGACATAAACGCCTGACTTAAAATACGAAGAAGATAGGCGAATGAAGTGGCAATGGGAACGTCTTGTTTTTCGGCATCTTCCTGAACACTGATTTGCAAGACATTAAAACAGAGACCCAAGCCGAAGCCTTCAAAAGCACCCAATATGAGCAACAACATAAACGGCGTATCGGCATTCGCAAATGCCAATCCTCCGAAAGAGATGAGAAATGCAAGTGTTCCAAGCGCAACGACATTGTATTTTCCGAGTTGCGGTTGAACAAACGGTCCGGTCATGGAACCGGCAAAATTGGTGACAGCTCCGGGAATTTGTGTCATACCGCCGATAAAGGCGCTCAGCCCGAGCAATCCCTGTGCCCACAAGGGGACGTAAATATTAAAAGCGATAAAGGCGCCCCATAAGAGGGCGAATAAAAGAAAATCGACCACGAGCGCGTGATTTTTAAACAATCGATTTGGAATGATGGGATCTTCGGCGGTTTCCTCCACTTTGAATAAAAGTGCCAAGAGCAAAAATCCCGCGGTTAGGAGCACGATGATAAATCCGGTTGAGCCTACGCCGATCATCTGGATTCCCGTCAGTAGTGTCATCAATCCTGCAATCATAATCCCGGCACCGAGGTAATCGACCTTTTTGCCGACCGGCGTTTTGACGGGCTCTTTAAAGAACATCTGAATGCAGACAATTGAGATTAAGGCGATGGGTAGATTAATGTAAAAGACCCAGTGCCAATTAAAGACGTCGACAATCCATCCGCCGATGAGCGGACCGATAATAGAGGCCGCACTGAAACTGGCCGTAGCATAACCGATGATTCTCGCCCGTCTCTGCGGCTGTTTGTAGAGGTCTGCATAGATAATAAAGGGCATGGTATTCATACCGCCCGCACCGATACCCATGAGTGCCCTTGCAACCAGAAAAAACGGGACATCCCTGGAAATCGCCTGAAGCAAAGAGCCGATTGCGAATAGAACAGTGGCAAGCTGATAAGCTTTTCGATTGCCGACGCGTTCACCAAACTTGCTCCAAAGTGGTGTGGCGATGGCCATGCCCAGCAAAAAAACAGACACGATCCATCCCATGTATTGAATGGCATTTAAATCACTCACGATGGATGGCAGCGCTGTGTTGATAATGGTGGCGTCCAGTCCGGCCATTGCATTGGACAAGAGAAGCGCTGCGGTTACAATGAAAATTTCTTTGTGTGTCATTTGATTAAATGGCTCCTATTTATATAAGTTAAACATAGTGTAACATGCGGAGCTAACTCCAAGTCAAGAAAATCTTTTAGAGATTACTGCGACCGGATCGGAAGGGTAACTGAAAAAGTCGTCCAGCCGTTTGCACAGTCGACGGAAATTTTCCCACGGTGTTCGGTAACGATGGCTTTTGCGATGGATAATCCCAAACCATAACGGTTGTAAGTCCGGCTTCGCGCTTCATCCAAGCGGTAAAAGCGTTCGAAGATGACCTCGCGTTTTTCGGGAGGGATGGGCTCCCCAGTATTTGAAATTTGCAGAACGGCGTTGTTTCGACTGCGTTTCAGCATAACCTGAACGGTGCCTTTTTCAGTGGTGTGGTTGAGGGCATTGTCGATCAAGATAGAAAGCACTTGTCCGATCTGTTCTTCATTGCCCCAGATTTTGATGCCTTCGGAGATCGCCATTTTCAGTTCGACACTTTGTTCAAAAGCCAAACTTTCAAAAGGCAGCGTGTCACCAGTGACCGCTCTGCTGAGATCGAAGACAATAAAGGGAACATTGCCGTTTTCAGATTTTGCAAGTTGGAGCAGTTGATTGACCAGCCCGGCCATGCGCCCGTTTTCGGATTGAATGTTGGAAAGCCACTTGTTTTCACCGATATCCCGCGTCAACATCTCAGCGTTTGCATTGATGACAGAAAGCGGTGTTTTTAATTCGTGACTCGCATCACTGACAAATTGTTTTTGTTTTTCAAAAGCCACTTTTATCGGGTGAACGATTCGACCTGCGAGAAAATAGGAAAAGAAGAACAGCAGAATCATGGTGCCGCCGCCGAAGAGAAGAGTGTATCTAAAAAGTGTGGTAAAACTGTCATCGGCAATGGTATTGTTCATGAACACGATAAGCTGTCCGCGGTTGGTGTCGCTGATGAGATAAAGCATGTGGTTTACAGAACCGGAAAGATCGCCATTTCCCGACACATCCGAGGCAAGGGCCGTCAATTCTTCATCGGAAAGACCGGAGCTGTTTTCATTTTCTATTTTAATGACAGTGCCGTCTTTCCCGAAATCAACGGAATAAAAGCGTGTGAGCCCAAAGATGGCATCGTGGTTTTTAGGAACATTGCCGGGTGATTCCGGTCCGGGCGGTTCACTGTGATCGTCGGACAATAGTTTTTCATAATTGTCGGCGTATTCGGCCATCATATTGAGGTTTTCGCTTAAGACGTCGCGGTAACTGACGAAATAAATTGAAACCAATGTCCCTGCAAAGACGAGCAACAATATGGACATAATGGACACAATAATTTTTATTTTGACGTTTCTGAACATATCACACCTGCAATTCATATCCCAGACCGCGTACGGCCTTAATGGTGACTTCCGATCCGACAAAGGCAATTTTCTTGCGCGTGAAGGAAATATAGACTTCGACGTTATTGTATTCGGCTTCATTATCGTAGCCCCAAATTTTGAGGGCAAGTTGTTCTCTTGAAAGGACGCGGCCTTTGTTGATAAATAGGTATTCGAGGAGCTGATGTTCTTTTGCGCCCAATCGGACAGAGAGCCCCGTCTTTTCGCAGGAGAGCGTATAATTTGAAAGATCAAGCGTCAGGTCTCCGAAACTCAGGGCGTTGTTTTCAATGTCCGCTTTGCGGCGGCAGAGTGCGCGGAGTCTTGCCAGCAGTTCTTTTGTCATGAACGGTTTTGTCAAATAATCGTCCGCACCGCTGTCCAGCCCCATCACTTTGTCATCCAGTTCAGATTTTGCGGTCAGCATGAGGACCGGTGTTTTGATTCCTGAATGCCTCAATTCCTTAACGATGTCAAAACCGTTTTTCCCCGGGAGCATGACATCAAGCAAAATCACGTCATAGATCCCGCTCATGGCGGCGTCGAGTCCGGAAATACCATCGTGGACAGTGTCGACGATGTAATTTTCCAGTCTCAATATTTCAGAAAGCGCATCTGTCAAATTGATTTCATCTTCTATTAAAAGCAAGTGCATGATATCCCTCCTTGTTTATTTATTATAGCCTAATTTGTTGAATTTTTATTGAATATTGAAATCAAACGTCGATCATTCAATATTTTTTCAATATTTGCGGTTTAGAATAAGGAGCATAAAAGGTTAATCCATCGGATAGGAGGTTCATCTATGAAATCACAAATCGCTTTAATTCCCGCATATGAACCAACGGAAATGCTTGCCCGGTTTGCCGGACGGCTCAAAGAAGCGGGTTTTGAAATTGTTATAATTGATGACGGCAGCGGAGAGGATTATCGTCCTTTCTTTGAAGCGGCGGAAAACGTGGCGACGGTGCTGACCCATCAAGAAAATAAAGGGAAAGGCCGAGCCTTAAAAACGGGACTCAACTATATAAAAGAAAATTTCCCGGAGGATTCAATTATCGTAACAGTGGATTCGGACGGACAGCACAGCGTTGAAGATGCCATTCGGGTCAGTAAAGCGGCGGCGCGAAATCCGCAATATCTGTTGCTTGGCAGTCGAAGTTTTCGCGGAAATGTTCCCGCCAGAAGTCGGTTTGGGAATACGGTAACGCGATTTGTGTACCGGCTGTCAACAGGAATGCATGTCGGTGATACGCAGACGGGGCTTCGCGCATTCAGTTCCACTATGATTCCGTTTATGCTCGGCGTAAAGGGAGAGCGGTATGAATATGAAATGAACGTACTTCTTGAATGTTCCAGACAAGAGATTGTCATCAAAGAAATTGAAATTGAGACCATTTATTATGACAACAATTCGGCGTCGCACTTTGACACCTTAAAAGACTCGTTCAGAGTTTATAGAGAAATTTTAAAATTTGCCGCGTCTTCTTTTACAGGTTTTCTCGTCGATTATGGGATGTACAGTTTGTTGGCTGTTCTGACCGGTGGCCTCGGGACTGCCGTCAGCATTCCGCTTTCTAATGTACTCGCACGTGTGACGAGCGCCGGTGTCAATTACACCATTAACAAACGTTATGTTTTCAAAAACAAAGAACGCGGCATGAAAACGGCAGTACAGTATTTTGCCTTAGCGGCTGTGATTCTTTTTGGAAATACGTTGCTTTTGAGCTTCCTCGTCAATGGCATGGGTGTCAATAAATTTGCTGCGAAGCTGTTCACGGAAGTGACATTCTTTACATTGAGCTGGTTGGCACAGCGGTTTATTATTTTTAAGAAAAATGTGCCCCGTGCCCCCGGTGAAAAACCTAAAAGACCGGCGCACAAGACGGAGGTCTCCCTATGAAATCGATAAAAAAGCCCCCGATTTGGGCGACTTTTTATACCATTGCCCTCTTATTATTTACGGTCTATGTTGCACTGGATACTTTCGTCATCCCAAGAGCATATGCCGTAGTCGGTAGGGAAGTCCAAACAGAAGTTCAAACAGAAGTCCAGACCGAGTCGGCTGTGACTGCTCAGAATGAATCGGTAGCGAGCACTCAGACAGATACGGCTTCCGAAGGGACTTCAACCGAATCCGCATCCCTTGCGTCCGGGGAAGACACGGTGTTTACGAGTGAGGCGGTTATTACAGACAATTCCTACAGCGATGAAAATATGAGCATTACAATTACCGAGTACCGAGCGAATAACACAAGCATCTATGTGGCCGATATTTATTTGTCCGATGTGTCGGATTTGAAGACGGCCTTTGCCAACAATACCTACGGCAGAAATATTACGCAGACGACTTCCGCTATTGCCTCCTCTCAAAACGCCATACTGGCCATCAACGGAGACTTTTACGGAGCGCAAACGCGGGGCTACGTCATACGAAACGGCGTCCTGTATCGCGATACCGCTTCGGACGCTTCGCAGGAAGATTTGGTGATTTATGCGGATGGGTCTTTTGATATTGTAACGGAAGGATCGGTCAGTGCTTCGGAATTGCTTGAAAACGGAGCGCTGCAAGTGCTTTCATTTGGCCCCGGGCTATTGGATGACGGAGAAATTACTGTGACGGATGGCGAAGAAGTGGACAAGGCTATGACGAGCAATCCGCGTACGGCAATCGGCATCATTGACACGTTGCATTACGTCATGGTGGTTTCGGACGGGCGCACAAGCGCAAGCACCGGATTGACGCTTTATGAGCTGGCGACATTCATGCAAGAATTGGGTGTTACAACGGCGTACAATCTCGATGGCGGCGGGTCATCCACCATGTACTTCAACGGAACAGTCGTCAATAATCCGACGACAAACGGTAAAACGATTACGGAGAGGAGTGTGAGCGACATTGTCTATATTGAATGATTCCATTGAAAAAAAAAGCATCCGCAAAACGATACTGACTTATATCGGCTGGACACTTTTCTGTGGTCTGTTCAGTTTTGTGTATGAACATTTTAGCCATGGCGTTTATTCGAACTACATGATCTGGCTGTTTCTCATCCCGCTCATCGGCGGGGTAGTGCCTTTTGCGGCAATCGGTGCCGTGCAAAAGTTTCGGGTACCGGAACGCATTGCATATAACCTTTACAATTCCGGAATCGCAACGCTGGCTGTCGGAAGTGCTTTCAACGGCGTTCTTGAAATATACGGAACCACCTCGGATTATATGCCGGTTTACTGGGTCGTGGGTGGCGTGATGACCGCGCTTGGAATTATTTTTTATCTGATTTCGGGCAGAGAAGGCGGACGTTCCTGATGTCACTGTGATGAATTCCTTTACTGCGCAACAACATCTGCAAAACAAATGCGTTTGGCATTTAAAAGATCAGCAGAACCGGATATGGTCGTGCCGAAAAAGAGGACTTCCTTATCAAGGTTGATGTAATCGACAATAGAGCCGTTGGATAGGGTGCTTCCTGTACAGAGAATCAAATCTGCCCATTCAATGGCTTCTTTCATATCATCGATGCCGTGTTCAATCGTCACACCGTCTTTTACCGCACCGATATTTTGGGGATTCAGGTCTAATACCCGAAACGGAAAGTTGCCGCTGATTTGACCGATCATAGAGGGTTGGTAGCCTACAAGTAGAATTTTTGTTTGATGCGGCACGTATTCTTTTTCTAAATGGGACAAAATATGTTTGGCACACAGTTCAGGCCCATCATTTCTGCAATGAATGACATTGTCGGTCTGTTTTAATTCACTCTTCAATGCGTTCAGAGTGGCAATGAAAATGGAGCGGTTATAGGCATTTTCATGGATATCTAAGTTAGAGATTTCTTCTAAAGTCCCTTGAAAAAGGATGGGCGCATCCGTGAATGCCTGACCGTATGAATCCTTGTATTTCGCCTGCACCATCACTTCTGACCCCGTTAGAATCGGAAAGTCTTTTCGTTTGGTAACGCCGATTGCTTCTTCGGGCGTTAAGGATTTTGTAGAGACATTAATGGTCTCATCGGATAAGTGATGGGTGATTAAAAGGTCTTTAAATTCTTTTTGTAAATGATCAAATAATATTTTTACTGTCATGGGTAACGCTTCCTTCCTAAAAACAAATCCATTTTTGAATGGTATCATTCGCTTCAGCTGATCTATGCGATTTCCTTCTCGATCAGGTTGCTCAAGTCCGCTCTTGAAACATTTTCAATTTCGCTGTTCCCGAATACCTTGGCAATGGAATGATTTGCCAATATGCCGATTCTGTCCGCAAAAAGGAGTGCTTCTTCAATATCGTGTGTCACATGCACAACGGTCAAATTGAATTTTTTTTGAATCTCATGCAGTGTATGCTGGATCTGCTTTTTGGTGATGTAGTCGAGAGAACTGGTGGGCTCATCTAAAAGAAGGATCTTCGGCAGGAAAATCAGGGCTCTTGCCAGTGCGACCCGTTGTTTTTCGCCGCCGCTGAGCTTGTCGGGATATTTCCCGGTAAGATGTTCTATGGAAAGGATGGTCATAAGTTCTTTCGTTTTAAGATAGATCTCTTTTTTGTGAAAGCCTCTGATTTTGAGTGGTATGCCTATGTTTTCCTCGACATTCATGTGGGGAAACAGCAGATAATTCTGGTAGACAAAACCGATATTTCGCTCTTCGGGGGAAACTTTTGTTACATCCGAACCGTTCATAAGAACGCTTCCTTCGCAAATGGGGTATCTACCGGCGATTGTCTCCAGCAAAACGGTTTTGCCACAGCCGCTCCTTCCCAATATGACGAAATATTCCCCCGAATTTAAATTGAGATTCACTTCTTTGAGTTCAAAACTTCCTACTTTTACATGCATCCTTTCAACATTAAGCAAAGTTTTCACCCCTCATTATTACTGAAAAATACCGTTTGTCTGTTTAATGAGTATCCTGTCGAAAAGCCATAATCCCATCCAAGAAATAATCATCAGAATCACAGATATTCCTGCGGCCATGTCTAAATTGCCGGATGACATGCTTAGAAATATGGCAGTAGGAATAACCTCTGTTTTCATCTGAATAGATCCCGCTACCATCAAAACCGCTCCGAACTCACCCAACGCCCTTGTCCAAGTCATAATTGAGTTTGATATCAGGGCTCTTTTGAGTAGAGGCAAAGTGACATTCCTGAAAGCTTGAAATTCGTTACATCCCATGGATCTTGCCACAAATACCATTTTCGGATCCAGCTCCTCCAGGGCAGCCAATACGCCATTGATCGCAAAAGGCAAGTTGATAAATAACTGCGCTAAAACAATGCCCTGTGGAGTAAAAATGAAATCAATTCCATAGTGATCAAACAGGAAATCACCGATGCCATTTCTCCCGAATACCAGAAGAAGTGCAATGCCCGAAACCAAATGGGGAAGTGACATGGGCATGAATAAAACTTTTGTCCAAATATTTTTGTTCATGCCCTTTAGCGTGTTCAGCACACAACTGACCGGCACTGCCGCTATCATACATATAACGGTGGATAAGACGGACATCTTGAGGCTGGTTTTTATTGAGAACATCACTTCATCCGATTGCATACATTCGACAATTCCCTGCATGCCCTTTAGTACGAGAAAACACAGGGGGACGGTTAAAAACAAAACGGTTACGATGAAAAAGCTCCATTGGATGATTCGGAAATATCTGTTGCTCATGGCTATTCCACCGGCTTAAAACCATTCTCCTTGAAAATTTCTTTTCCTTCTTCGGAAGAGATAAACTCAACGAAAGCTTGGGCCTCGTCGGCATTTTCGGAATAGGTTAAAGTGCATACAGGAATTTTCTGGTCGATGTTTTCCGCGTCGGGAATTTCAATAATCTCGATATCGTCGTTGTTGTATACATTGTCAATCGTGACGATGGCGGCATCTGCCTGATTCACAGAAAGCTGCATCACGATCTCATTTACGGTTGCCGAATAGCTAACGACATTTTCATAGATGGCTTCCAGCCCATTTTTTTCAATTATTTTTTGGGCGGTTTTTCCGATTGCATTTGCATCCGGGTCACCGAGGATGACTCTTACCCCTTCTTGTGTCATATCCTCAAGGGATGTTATACCGCTGGGGTTTCCCTTAGGAACGCCTATACAAGGGGTATGGTAGGCAACCAGGTACTCTTCTCCCACTAAATTTTTTTCAGCCATTGTCGTATAGGCAGCCTCCGAACCGACGATAAAGACATCGCCTTTTCCGGAGAGTTCAATTTGTGAAATAAGTTGTGTCGATCCGGCATAGACATATTCTATGACGACATTATGCTCCGACTCGTATGCTGTTTTGATATCCTCCATGGCAGCCTTCAAACCGGCACCGGAATACACCAACAATTCTGTCTTTTCATCTGTACTGCTTGCTTCTGTTGTACTGCTTGCTTCTGTTGCTGAGCAAGCGGATAGCCCTATCATCGTTATAATAATAACGATTGTGATGATAAATTTTCCAAATGTCGTGTGGTTTTTAAAAACATCACTTTTCATTTTAAACATTGCACAGTACCCCTCTCGTTTTTGTAATGTTTTGCTATGTTTCAAACTGTTTTGAAT
>JASUTA010000059.1 GCA_030445805.1 Clostridiales bacterium | reverse complement strand
ATTCTCATGGAAAAACAATTTTTTCAATTCATTTACAAACGGAATGGTGAAATCGAGAGGTTTATCCCTCAAAAGATAAAGCTTGCTATAAGCAAAGCATTTTATTCTCTGAACAAAGAACCAGAGGAAACAACCATTGAAAAACTCCTTGAGGAAGTCCTCGTTCTCTTAAAAGAGCGCTTTGGTGATGCTATCCCCGGAGTTGAGGATGTTCAGGACGCAGTAGAAGAAGTTTTAATGAAGAGGGGTTTTGCTGACGTAGCCAGGGCTTATATCCTATATCGTGAAAAACGCAGGTACCTGCGAGAGGCAAAGTTAAAACTGTTTGGAGTCCAGGATGACCTGAAGCTTTCCCTAAATGCTATTCAGGTGCTTCGGGAGCGTTACCTTCTCAAAGACCAGGAAGGAAATCCTGTGGAAAAACCACGCCAGATGATGGAACGGGTAGCCAGAGCCATAGCACAGATAGATGCCAGTTACGGTGAAGACCCGGAAGTGAGCTACCAGGAATTCCTTAAAACATTGATGGCTCTGGATTTTCTCCCCAATTCACCCACCTTGATGAATGCTGGTTGTCCAGGTGGACAACTTGCAGCATGTTTTGTTTTGCCGATTGAAGATTCTTTAGATGCCATTTTTGAGGCGCTTAAAAACATGGCTCTAATCCACAAATCGGGAGGAGGAACTGGATTCAGCTTTTCACGTTTACGTCCTCGGGGAGACCGGGTAAGCTCCACTGGCGGTCGTGCCTCGGGCCCTGTTTCTTTCATGCGCATCTTTGATACTGCAACCGACGTGGTGAAGCAGGGTGGAAAACGTAGAGGGGCCAACATGGGCATTCTCAGGTTTAACCACCCCGATATTCTGGAGTTCATCCAGGCTAAAAAGAAGGGGGGCGAATTTGAAAACTTCAATTTCTCTGTGGCAATAACTGACCAGGAGATGGAAGCAGTCAGGAAAAACGAGAAAATTCCTCTGACAAATCCCAGAGATGGAAAAGTCTGGCGCGAAGTATCTGCTGCCGAAATCTTTAATGTCATATGTGAAAGTGCCTGGAGCTCTGGAGAACCGGGTTGCATTTTTATAGATGAGATAAATCGCAAACACCCTCTGAAAACATTGGGAGTTATCGAGGCTACCAACCCCTGTGGCGAAGTTCCCCTTCTTCCTTTTGAGTCTTGCAATCTGGGTTCTATCAACCTTGCCCACATGGTAAACAACGGGAAAATAGACTACGCGAAACTTGGAGAAACCGTCCGCATTGCGGTACATTTTCTCGATAATGTGATAGATGCCAACTATCATCCTTTGCCCGAAACCGAGCGGATGGCCAAGGCTAACCGTAAGATAGGTCTGGGGGTTATGGGGTTTGCCGACTTACTGGTAAAAATAGGCGTGCCCTATTATTCCCAGCAGGCTCTTAAAATTGCTGAGGAAATAATGCAATATATTATGCTCCAGGCAAGAAAAACGTCTCTGGAGTTGGCCTCTCGAAGAGGAACGTTTCCCAATTTTGAGAAGAGCACCTGGTACACCCAGAACTTACCTCTGCGCAATGCAACGCTGACCTCCATTGCTCCAACTGGCTCAATCAGCATAATCGCTGGCTGCTCAAGTGGCATTGAGCCTTATTTTGCCTTAAGTTTTCGCCGTTACGTGCTTGAAAATACCGAGTTAATCGAGGTGAATCCGCTCCTTGAAGAATATCTGAAAGGACTCAAACTTTCTCAAAAGGATTGGGAAAGAATACTTGCTCAGGGCACGCTTCAGGGCATCGAGCAAATCCCTCAAAAGGTTAAAGACCTTTTCCGTACTGCCCTGGAAATACCACCTGAATTCCAGGTGAAAGTCCAGGCTGCGTTTCAAAAGTATGTTGATAACGCGGTGTCTAAAACCATAAACCTACCTCAGAACGCTTCGCTTGAAGAGGTTAAAAAGGTCTTCTTCCTGGCTCACGAGACTCATTGCAAGGGCATAACTGTTTTTAGACAGGGAAGTCGTAGTCGTCAGGCAATTTATCCGGGTTTGCTTTCTGAGAAAGAATGTGAAACCTGCTGACGGGTTTCGCTTGACCAGGTCACGGTTCATTTTCCCCCACTTTTATGGTATCATTGCCTTTATCCATGGGTAAGGAGGTTCAAGAATGCGCTGGCCTGGAATCCTGGAGTATTTTGGTGAATATTTGCCAATAACCGACAAAACACCCCAAATTACCCTTCAAGAAGGAAACACCCCTTTAATTCGTTCCTATCATCTTGCCAAAAGGTGTGGAGTGGGTTCCCTGTATTTCAAGTTTGAGGGCATGAACCCTACAGGTTCCTTTAAAGACCGTGGGATGGTGGTGGCTGTTGCCAAAGCGAAAGAAGCAGGGCAGAACATTGTTATGTGTGCTTCCACTGGGAATACCTCAGCTTCTGCTGCAGCGTATGCGAAGAGGGCGGGCATGCAATGTGTGGTGCTGGTTCCAGAAGGGAAAATAGCTCTCGGCAAGCTTTCTCAGGCCCTTATGCATGGTGCAAGGGTTTTGGCACTTGAGGGCAATTTTGATCAGGCTTTATCGATAGTGAGAGAGATAACATCCAGATATCCCGTAGCTCTGGTAAACTCCATTAATCCCCATCGCATAGAGGGTCAGAAAACTGCCTCTTTTGAGATAGAAGAGTGGCTTGGAGATATACCGGATTACCTGGCTTTACCGGTTGGCAATGCTGGTAACATCACTGCTTACTGGAAAGGGTTTAAAGAATTGATAAGTCGAGGCAAAACTCGTAAATTGCCCAAAATGCTTGGGTTTCAAGCTCAAGGGGCCTGTCCCCTGGTCCTTGGTAAGCCGGTTGAGAATCCTCAAACTGTGGCCACAGCAATAAGAATTGGTAATCCAGCAAGTTGGAAAGGAGCAATTGCGGCTCGTGATGAATCGGGAGGACTCATTGAGGCAGTGAGTGATGAGGAAATCTTGAGTGCTCAACGTCTGCTTGCCGAAGAAGAAGGCATTTTTGTGGAGCCAGCTTCAGCTGCATCTTTGGCTGGTGTTCTTAAAAAGCAGAGAGAGGGCTTCTTCAGGGGTCATGAGACTGTAGTTTGTGTTTTAACCGGCCATGGCCTCAAAGACCCGGACATTGCTATAAAACAGTGCAATGACCGAATAGAGAGAGTCAAACCTTCCCTGGAAGAAATTGTAGCCTTGCTTAATCTGGAAGGTGAGAAATAATGCTGGAAGTCGTTGCTCCTGCAACTACTGCCAATCTGGCTTGTGGCTTTGACGTGTTGGGATTGGCGCTTAACCTTTTTTTCAAGGCCAGCATCCGGAAAAGCGATGTACCGGGAATCAGGATTACAGTTTGCGGAGAAGGCGCGGATTCTCTACCCCAAAACGAAGAGAATCTATTTGTGAAAAGTATGCAGTATCTGTGGTCAGAAATAGGGTTCCATCCCAATTGGGGGCTGGAAATAGTCACCCAGAATGAAATTCCCATTTCTCGTGGCCTGGGGAGTAGTGCTGCTTGCATAACAGCAGCCCTTCTTGCAGCCAATGAACTGGCAGGAAATCCGCTTGGCCAGCGCCAGCTTCTGAACTTAGCCTGGAAAATCGAAGGACATCCTGATAATGTTCTTCCCGCATTTCTGGGAGGGTTTACTATAGCATCAACTTTTGACGATGAACTGCAGTTTAAAAGGTGCTCTTTTTTAGACCTTGAGATTGTCGCTTGCATTCCCGACTATCAACTTTCTACCAGAGAAATGCGCCGAGTTCTTCCAGAAAAATACTCTCGTCAGGACGTGGTCTTCAACTCAAGTCGGCTTGCTTTTCTGGTAGCAAGTGTTTATGAAAAAGACCCGGAGGGGTTTTTAAAGTCACTTCAGGATTTCATCCACGAACCTTATCGGGGTAAATACATCAAAGGTTTTGAAGAAGTCAAAGCCTACGTTACTAAAAATGGACTTGGCAATGTTGCCATAAGCGGTTCCGGACCCACCCTCGTGCTTTTTTTACGTCGATCTCTTACTGAAAAGGAGAGAAAGAGTATAATAAAAATATTTCAGGATAATGGAGTTGGAGAAATAAAGCTGGTTGCCATGAGCTGGACAGACCATGGAGCGCAGGTGAAACATAGATGAGCTTGATTGTCCAAAAGTATGGTGGTTCCTCAGTGGCCACCCTTCAAAAGATGCAGTTTGTGGCTGAAAAAATAAAAAAATACTTTGAGCAGGGTCACCAATTGGTGGTTGTTGTATCAGCAATGGGCAAAACCACCGATGAACTTCTGCACAAAGCGTTTACCCTGCATCCATCCCCACCAGAAAGGGAACTGGACATGCTGCTTTCGACGGGGGAACAGGTCTCCATAGCCCTACTCGCCATAGCTCTTGATGCGCTGGGTATTCCTTCTCTTTCCTTGACTGGTGGACAGGCAGGGATTATTACTACCGATCTCCACACCAAGGCCAAAATCATTCATATTGATGTCCACCGGATTCTGGAGGGTTTAGAGCAAAATAAGGTGGTCATTGTCGCCGGATTTCAGGGTAAAAACCTTCAGGATGATATCACCACCCTGGGGAGGGGAGGTAGTGACACTACCGCCTGTGCCCTGGCTTATGCTTTGAAAGCGGATTTCTGTGAAATTTTTACCGATGTCAATGGCGTTTTTACAGCCGATCCCAGGATAGTGCCTCAAGCAAAAAAAATAGATCGTATTTCCTACGACGAGATGTCAGAAATGGCCAATCTTGGAGCCAAAGTTATGCAGTTGCGAGCAGTGGATTTTGCCCATGCTTATCGGGTTAAAGTCCACGTGCGTTGCACCTTTGATGATCAGGAAGGAACCTGGATTGAAGAGGTGGGGAATATGGAAAATGCCCAGGTGAGAGCGGTAACGCACAGTGGTGACGTGATAAAAGTAGTTTTGCAGGGTGTTCCCAATAGACCCGGTATTGCTGCCCAGATCTTTGAAGCACTTGCCAATCTTTCGGTGTCCATAGACATGATTATCCAGAGTGAGGGTAGAGAAACCGTAAAAGACGTGGCTTTTGTGGTGCTGAAAGAAGACGAGAGTAAGGTCAAAAAAGCCATCGAAGAATTGCGTGGCAAAATAAACTTCCAGAACATCATTCTGGACTACGAAAAAAGCAGGATATCCATCGTGGGTGCCGGCATTGCTTCAAACCCCCAGATTGCATATCGTATGTTCAAAATTCTGGCTGAGAACAATGTCAATATAGACATGATAAGTACCTCTAATTTGAGAATATCCTGTCTTATACCTCGAGAAAAAATGGAAGAATCGGTACGGGCCCTGCACAGGGAATTCATAGAAGAAGAAAAGATAGAGGTGGAGACTAATGAGTAAACTCAAAGTAGCCATAGCTGGAGTAACTGGGGCGGTTGGCCAGGAAATGCTCAAAATCCTTGAGGAGCGTGCTTTTCCAGTGCGTGAACTCATTCCTCTTGCCTCAGAGCGCTCCCGGGGAAAAGAGGTCACTTTTCATGGTGAAAAACTGGCCGTACAGGTGCTTTCCGAATTTGATTTTAAAGGGGTTGACCTGGCTCTCTTCAGCGCAGGTGCAAAGACCAGCAGGACTTTTGCGCCGCTTGCTGCTTCTCAAGGATGCATAGTTATTGATAATTCTTCGGCATTTCGCCAGGACCCAGAAGTGCCCCTCGTTGTTCCTGAGGTGAACCCTCACAAGATAAGCGATTACAAAAATAAAAACATCATTGCCAATCCGAACTGCTCTACGATTCAGGCGATGGTTGCCCTTAAACCGCTTCAAGACGCCTATGGCATTGAGCGCATTGTGTACTCGACTTACCAAGCCGTTTCCGGTTCGGGCGTAAAAGGCATTCACGACTTGGAAGAAGGTCTGAAAGGCAATGACACGATGACGGCTTATCCGCATCCGATTGCCGGGAACTGCCTGCCTCACATTGATGTCTTCCTCGAAAACGGCTATACAAAGGAAGAAATGAAAATGGTCAACGAAACGCGCAAAATTTTGGAAGACGATTCACTCCGAATCACAGCCACTGCCGTTCGCGTTCCTGTGTTCTATGGTCACAGCGAATCCATCAACGTCGAACTAAAAAAACCATTTACGGTTGAAGACGTCAAAGCATTGCTGTCAAAAGCAAAGGGCCTGATCGTTCAAGACGACCCTCAAAACAACGTCTATCCCCTTGCAAAAGAATCTGCCGGAACAGATCCCGTATACGTCGGACGCATCCGTCGCGATGAAAGCCTTGAAAACGGTTTGAATCTGTGGGTCGTTGCCGACAATGCGCGCAAAGGCGCGGCAACCAATGCCATTCAAATTGCAGAAACCCTGATCGAAAGAGACATGGTCTGATAAAGCAACGCATTTCAACCGAAACAGAAATGGAGAAACAGTATGAAGATTTTACTTTCCGGGGCAACCGGTGTCATGGGCGGACATGTCCTTGATCTCCTTTCGTCTGAACCCGGCATGGATGTCGTCGCCGGAACCGGGCTCGATTCAAAACAGCCTCTGCCGTTCCCGATCTACAGCAATCCAAACGACTGTGCTCTCGACGTCGATTGCATTATCGACTTTTCTCACCCCAGCCTTTTGGATGCACTCATTGATTTCGCGGTAGCCCGAAAAATTCCGGCGGTCATTTGCACCACCGGATTTGGAGATGAAACGCGTCAAAAAATGAAAGAAGCGAGCAAAGTCATTCCCATCTTTCATTCCAAAAACATGTCACTCGGCATTCACCTGATGTTGCGTTTGATACAACAAGCACGCCAATTTCTCGGAGATGCCTTCGATGTTGAAATCATCGAACAACATCACCGTCGAAAAATCGATGCGCCAAGCGGCACCGCTTTGATGCTGGCAGAAGCACTCGAATCCGTTTCGCCTTCGGAATCGACCGAACGCATCTATGGACGCGAAGGCATTGTCGGCCCGCGACAAACGGGATCGATCGGCATTCACGCCATCAGAGGCGGTACCATTACCGGCATTCATGAAGTGCTGTTCGCCGGAGAAGACGAAACCATCCGCATTGAGCACAGTGCTTCTTCAAGAAAAGTTTTTGCAAAAGGCGCTGTGGAAGCGGCTAAATTCATCGCAAATTGCGAGCCGGGATCTTATGACATGAATGACTTGCTGTCGTCCAAGGGTATCGGTTGATTAAAACGTTATCTAAGAAAGGATTTTTTAATGAGTTCATTTACCATTACGGACCCGTATGAAATTGCAAAATATATCAAAGACGCGGAAAAAAGCACCCCCGTCAAAGCGTATATTAACGGCACATTATCGGGTGACTTGAGTACAGTTCGCGCTTACGGTGCTTCTCCCTCTTACGTCTTATTCGGAGAAGCCACCGATGTTCTGAAAATCATCGAAACCAGCAAAGACGCCATCAAACACTACGATCTTGAATACGATCGCCGGAATTCGGCCATCCCACTTTTGAATGTTCTGAACGTCAATGCCCGCATCGAACCGGGCGCTTGGATCAGAGAACATGTGCAAATCGGTGATAAAGCCGTTATTATGATGGGCGCTGTCATCAACATCGGCAGTTCAATCGGAGAAGGAACCATGATTGATATGAATGCCGTCCTCGGCGCACGTGCAACCATCGGGAAAAATTGTCACATCGGCGCGGGAGCCGTCATCGCAGGCGTTCTTGAACCGCCGAGTGCAACACCGGTCATCATTGAAGACGGCGTCCTCGTCGGCGCAAACTGCGTCGTCCTCGAGGGCGTCCGCATCGGAAAAGGCGCCGTCATTGCCGCAGGTGCCGTCGTAACGCGAGATATTCCTGAAAATGCGGTTGCGGCAGGTGTCCCTGCAAGAGTGCTCAAGCTCAAGGATGACACAACACTGGATAAAACCAAAATTTTAGACGATCTGAGATAAAATAAAAAGCGGACCTTCATCGATTGATGAATGGATCCGCTTTATTTTTTATGACATTCAGTGCCGAGAAGGTTTATTCACCAATCCCATTTTTGGGATTTGTCCTTTTTTGGGATTCGTCCTTTTTTTTAATCAGTCGACAAAGGCGAAAACATGATCGATGTTTCGGAAATAATCGCCGTAATTCAACCCATAACCGACAATGAACATATCCGGAATTTCAAATCCGATGTAATCCGGAACATAAGGCACCTTTCTACGGGACGGTTTATCGAGAAGGACACACGCTTTGAGGCTCTTGGGATTGCGTTTTGAGAGAATCTCGAGCACACCCGTCATCGTCAGAGCCGAGTCAGTAATGTCGTCCACCACAAGCACGTCATACTCATCAAGCGGCGCATCAATGTCCTGAACAATTTTCACATACCCCGTAGTCTCTTCCTGATGTTCGTAACTCGAAGTCGTCATAAATTCTATACGCAAAGGCAAATCAATTCGCCTCACCAAATCTGATGTGAAAATAAAACTTCCTTTCAAAAGCGATATAATCATCAATTTCTTGCCGGCATAATCCGAAGCGATCTGCTTCCCCATCTCTGTCACGCGCTTTTCTATGGCCTCTTTTGACAGTAAAACTTCTCGTCGCTTATTCTCTATGCTCATCTCCTACCTCCATCTCCCGATATAGACTTTATTTTAATACAATCCCGCCGCATTTTCAAGTCAATGGCTACAGAGATCACACAACGTTTCTGTTACAATAACTTAATGGTTGTTACTTTCTCTTTCCTTGCCACCCCTTGCAGAAAGCGCTTACAATGAAGACAGAACAATTACATAGGGGGCTTTTTATGGAGGGTGAAAAGAACTATAAAAAAGCAGTGTCACCGGAAACATTTGTATTTCTGGGCATCTCCGTTATTTTTTTCGGATATGTCGCTTCTGTCATGGGAATTGATAAAATGTTCAATACCCTCATGAACACGGCACATTATCTTTTGATAGATGTCGTCTTCTTCATCATGGCCATTGCCGTCCTCGCAGGTGCCTTCGGCGCGTTGCTTTCCGAGTTCGGTGTCGTCGCATTGATCAATCGCTTTATTTCACCGATTATGGGTCCGATTTACGGCCTGCCCGGCGCGGCTTCCATCGGCATGCTGACCACTTATCTCTCCGATAACCCGGCCATCATTGCTCTCGCACACGATCGTGGCTTCAAGCAGTTCTTTACGGAAGAACAATTGCCGACACTTTGCAATTTGGGGACCGCTTTTGGAATGGGGCTCATTTTGACGACGTATATGATCGGACTGGGAGACGGGATTGAATTCTTGATGCCGGTCCTCATCGGCAATCTTGGTGCAGTCGTCGGAAGCGTTGTCAGCGTCCGCCTTATGACGCGGTACACAAAAAAATATTTTTCGGGGCGCCCTCAAAAAACCGCATCCGAATCGGATTTAAAAGCCTATTTTAAATATCGTGAAGTACGTCAGGGCAATGTCTTGGAACGCGTTCTTGATGCTGTCCTAGAAGGCGGGAAAACGGGAGTCGATCTTGGGCTTGCCATTATTCCCGGGGTCGTCATCATCTGTACCCTCATTATGTTGCTCACTTTCGGCCCTTCCGAAGCAACCGGACTTTATACAGGTGCCAAAAAAGAGGGCGTTGCCCTTCTGCCTGCCATCGGTCGGCTTCTCAATCCCATTGTCCAGCCGCTATTCGGCTTTTCAAGTGCAGAAGCCATTGCCTTCCCGATTACATCACTCGGCTCTGTCGGTGCCGCTATGGGTTTGGTTAAAGAATTCCTTGAACATCACCTCATCGGTCCCAATGACATTGCCGTTTTCACGGCCATGGGCATGTGCTGGAGCGGCTTTCTCAGTACACATGTCGGCATGATGGATGCGCTGGGCGTTCGAAAACTCGCTTCAAAAGCAATATTGGCCCATACAATCGGAGGGGTTGCCGCCGGCGTTGCCGCCCATTACCTCTTCTTATTCGTCACGTGGCTCTGATTTCAAAAGATTGATACAAAAAAACAACGCCGCGAACCCAACCGGTTCAGCGGCGTTTTTCATTTGAGTCATGCTTGCTTTTTGATTCCGCTTGCTTTTTTCACGGATCACATCTGCTGGCTCGCAACACGGTCAAGCAGTTTGTTTACAACCGGCACAAAGACCATCGAAGACGGCACCGCAATCACATAGCCCGCTCCGAAAGATTTTATCCACGCAGATAAAAAGATTTCCGGAGGCGTGGCACTCCAAAGCGTCATAAAAAAGGAAATAGACATTGAAATGCCAAAGGAAGCCAGGATATTGGACAAGATGAACCGGGATATTTTTGTTAATCGCATAAAGCGTCCTCCTGTTTGGTAAGTTCATACTCATTATACGGGCTTCTCTTTAAATTTCAATTTTTTTGTAGATTGTACATAAAGCATCTGCTCGGTTTCACTGTCGGATGCCAAAAAATCCGTCGCGCCGGCTGTCTCTTTTGTCAGGGCATTTCTGCGTTGCTCAATGCAATCTCTGATTTAAAATCTCCTTTATTTCCCTAAGTGAGAACAAAATTCGATTCAATGTATACTGAATGGATATGATGGAAATCACCGCAAAAACGGCGGCAATCCACTCAAAACGAATTGTGGTCATGTTTATCCTCCTCAATTGAAAATTCAGTAATAATCCGATTTTCTGTGTTACAAAAGCGCCTTTTTATGCTATACTAATTCATGAACTTTATTTTTGCAAGTTTTTAGGGGGACTTGTTGTTGAAAATTGCTGCAGATCAACAATTAAAAGCTAAAATAAAAATTTTATATATTATCAATCAGTTTTCCATTCCTTTGACCAACCAACAACTGACTGATTTCGTATTGAAGCATGATATTATGAACTATTTTCTGCTTCAACAATATCTCACCGATCTTGTTGACACCTCAATGCTTGAATACAGCGCCAGTGAAGATGAAAATTATTACATCATCACCGAAAGCGGGAAAAGCACACTTGAGCTGTTTTCCGATCGTGTTTCTCAGAGTCTTCGGCGAACCATCAATGACAGTATTGACGCCCTAAAAAAATCTTTTGTCATTAAAACCAACATCACAGCCGACTATTCGAAAGAAGATGACAACGACTACATGGTGCACCTGTCCGTCAAAGAAGGCATTTATACCCTGATGGATATTAAAGTCAATGTCATGTCCAATAAACACGCCAAAGCGATTTGCGACAACTGGGAAAAACGTGCGCAATACTTATACGGCGACATACTCAACAAACTGGTAGATGATACAGAGTAACGACTGTATCATTTTTTTCTATTCCAAGGAGGCCATATGATACACCGTGTCCTACCAACTGTCTTGACCATACTGACCCTGCTTCACGGCAGTCTTGTCAGCTATTTGCCCATCGACAGAAACATCCAATCCATGCCAAATGTCACGGCTTGGCTCTCGGCTTATTATAACACCCTTTCGGATGCAGAAACCGACTTGCCTCCGTATTTCAATGTTTACGATGAACTGCCCATTGAAAAATTTGTCCGAAACCAGGGAAGTGCCAATACGTGTTGGGCCTTTGCCGCCGATTCTTTGCTCGAACTCTATATTGCACAAAAATACGATGTTTATAAAGACTTTTCCGAAAGCCACTTGATTCATAACAGCCCGATTCCGCTGACTTACCAGTCGGGTGGATACTTTTTGGCGGCGGTTATGTATTACCTCAACGGACTCGGTCCGGTTGACGAAGACCTCGTCCCCTATGACAGTACCGACGATGCGCTCTCAATTGCACCCGAATTTTCAGTCACGGGCTATATTGAGGGCCACGACAATCAAACGCAGATCAAAGAGCTGATCTTATCAAAAGGCGCCGTTGTCACCTCCATTCACTATACCCCTTCACTTGAAGGTCTATACAATTGGGATACGCACAGCTATTACAATCCGACGACGAAACTCCCAAAAACCCACGATATCATTCTCGTGGGGTGGGATGACGCTTATGCCAAAGAAAATTTCATCTCTCAACCGTCGCAAAACGGCGCTTTTATCGCACAAAACAGTTTCGGAAACGGCTGGGGCGACGATGGCATCTTTTATATTTCCTATGACGACGTCTATGTTTCCGATACGTATTATGCCATTGACGATGTCGTTTATGCCGATCCGAGTACACGCGTTTATTACTACGATGAGACCGGCGTCACCCATTTTGACGCCTATAATAACAAAAACGCCGCAACGGGCGTCAATGTGTTTGAATCAAAGGACAAAGAAAATTTAACGGCTGGGGAGACCGAATATTTATATGCTGTCGGCCTCTACTCCGAGGGCAATGTCCAAGCGGATATTTACTTTAAGCAAGGCACTTTCGATTCTGAAAATCCCGTCTTGGGCAGCATCAAAAAAACAGTGACACTGGATACGGCCGGATATTCACAAATCTTTCTTGATCATGCCATCCCCCTGGTCGCCGGAGAACCGTTTACCGTTTCCGTCGTCTTTTCGGGTTCAACGCCGTTTCTCGTTCCCATTGAAGCCCCTTATCCGGGCATTGCTTATGATGTATGGGGAAAAACCGGCGTCGGCTACATCGGCGATGCCGACTCGGGAGATTTTGTCGACATTACCCGTTTCAGAGAGAACGCGAGCATTGCCGTCCGAGCCTACACTTTTGAACGCTGACCATGAACCGCCGGCCACGATACTAGCGTCTGAACAAAGTACGCACACGTCCCACAAGGTAAAGCGAACCGAAGCACAAGACGATGTCCTCTTTTTCGGCTACAGCCAAGCCTTTCTCGACGGCCTTTTGAATATCTTTTTCAATACCGATCGGAGACACTTCAAGTGTCTCCATTTTTTCTGCAAGTAACTTTGCGTCAAGCGCTCTGGGATTATCCGGTTCGGTGACAACCACCAAATCCAACGTCGGAAGGATCGCTTCCAGCATCCCTGAAACGTCTTTATCCGCAACCACACCCATAACGCCGATAATGCGTCTATCCTTGCCAAGCACTTTCAGTGCCTCTCTCAGCCCCAATATGCCGTGCAAATTGTGTGCCCCATCTACCATCAAAATCGGTGCATCTCGGAGAATCTCCATACGTCCAGACCACAGTGTCCGATCCAAGCCTTCCCGAATGGCTTCACTTGAAAGATACAGTTCCGATGAATGCGCATTGATAACCTCTGCGCAAGTCAGTGCGACCGCCGCGTTCTGGACTTGATAAGAGGCAATAAATTGCAAATGATACGGTGCGCCGTCCCACGTGAAATCCGTACCTGAGAAACCGCTTTGCACCGCCTCTGCACGTGCTAAGTCAACTATGGTCAAATCGCAACCGCGTTCATTGCAAATTTGTTTGATGATTTTTTCCGCACTGGAAACCTGCGGATGCGCCACCACCGGCACACCGGGTTTAATGATACCGGATTTTTCAAATGCGATGGCTTCAATGGTATCTCCCAAATAAGCCGTATGATCCATATCAAGCGGCGTGATGATTGAAACCAGCGGTGTTTTAATAACATTGGTCGCATCCAATCTTCCGCCCATCCCCACTTCCAAGATCACAACATCACATTTCATTTTTTCAAAATAGAGAAATGCCATCGCCGTAACCACTTCGAACTCCGTGGGGTGGTTCAGCCCGCGCTGAAGCATCACCTGAATTTTATCATAAACCTGTTCAGTTGCTTCAGCCAGTGCATCATCTTCAATTGCAGTCCGGTTGATTTGAATGCGTTCGTTGAATTTTTCAAGATACGGTGACGTATAGAGACCGGTGGTGTAACCGGCCTCTATAAACATCTGACAAATCATTGCCGCTGTAGAACCCTTTCCGTTCGTCCCCGCAATGTGCACAAATTTAAGTCTGTCTTGCGGATTCCCGAGTAATTCCATTAGCGTCCGTATATTTTCAAGCCCGAGCTTGCTGCCAAAGCGATAGGTGCCATGGATAAACGCCAACGCCTCTTCATAAGTCATCATTTGTTCCCCCTGCCGAGTTTTGCTTCGACGACTTCAAGACGTGCACCAACCGTCTTCAACATCTCGGCGTATTTTTCGCGTTTTTCGCGTTCGGCTTCAATCAAGTGTGCCGGTGCTTTGCCGACAAAACCGTCATTCGCCAATTTTTGTTCCACGCGTTCCACTTCTTTTTCGAGTTTTGATTTTTCTTTTGTCAATCGATCATATTCTTTTTCATAATCGATCAAATCGTCCAACGGCAGATACAACGTTGCCCCGTGAATCACTGCTACAGCCGAATCTTCAGGCATTTCTTCCGCCG
>JASUTA010000058.1 GCA_030445805.1 Clostridiales bacterium | reverse complement strand
GCGATAGAGATTTGCGAGAATCAGTTCGCCTTTTATTTTATAAATATCTGCGTGTTCCGCAGTGTCCAATTCCAGTTCCAACTTGCCGAGTTTTGCGCGGTAGCGTTCAAGGCGTTGACCGAGGTTTTTCTTTAAATTCAGAGCCCGCTGATGCATTTTGAGTTTGCGGTTGCCATCGGCATAAAAATGGTCAATCGCCTGACTCAGTCTGTCAAACGTGGTAACGGTGTATTCCGGCAGTAATTCCGGCAAAAAATAGAAATCTTTCGGAAGTCCCTTTTCATCTGAAAAGATATAGCCGGTTGAATCATCCGCAGAAACCCGTTTCATAAAAGCGGTAACACTTCCGGAAAGCGCTTCGGCATCCGACGGCGTTAAAACATTGGACGGCATATCCGGGATGAGCCCCGCCATTCTGCAAATGTACTTTGCAAGAGCGGGACTGACGCCTTCATATTGCGTGTAGAGTGCTTTGTAAAGCGGAGCGGCGGATGGATCAACCGAAAACGGCACCTCCGCTAAAGTGTGCTTATCAGAGGAAATAAAGTGAAATTTCAGCCCTGGGAGTAGGGTGCGGACCCGACTCATGTCAGGAGTAATTCGTTTGATGCTGTCGATGATGACCCGATCTTCTCGCATGAGGATGACGTTAGAGTGTTTTCCCATAATTTCGATGACGAGGTATTTCAGTTCCGGTTCACCGAAATCATTTTTACCTTCTATGTCAATTTGAAGGGTACGTTCTGCACCGGATTGGTTCAATCGCAGTATTTTCCCGCCTGCGAGGTGTTTGCGCATCAGCATGCAAAACATCGGCGGAGACTGCGGATTTTCCTTTCGGTTCTCGGTCAATGTAAAATAAGGCATTGCGCTTTCTACTGAAATAAAGAGTGTGTAGGAGCCTCTGGTGCCTCTAATTTGAAGGGTGAGTTCATCGCGCTCGGGTTGGTGGATTTTATCAATGCGTCCGCCGACAAGTGCTTCATTCAATTCCCGGATAAGTGCCTGCATTAAATAGCCGTCAAATGCCATGTTGCCTCCTGTGAAATCTATCGTTCGTTCCCTCAAGTCTTTTAAAATATTTTTCAAACCTTTCAAGGGTTCTCAAAAGGTTTTTCGAAAGGTCTGAAAGAGAGAAGTTTTTGTAGTCGTCTTAGCACGTGGAATGTGCCACATGCAAATTGAGTATAACATATTTGCCGGTTAAATTGAAAGCGACTTCTTGTATAACGGAATTCATTTGTGTTATAATTTAATGATGCCAAACTGTGGAGGTTATAGGATATAATGATTTACAGCATGACGGGTTTTGGACGGGGAGAGTACAGCAGTGACGCTTTTGACGTTACGGTAGAATTGAAGTCTGTCAACAACAGATATTGCGATATTACCGTGAAAATGCCGAAGAAGCTCAATGTCTTTGAAGACCGGATAAAAAACAAAATCAAATCCAAGCTGTCCCGCGGGAGAATAGATGTCTTTATCAACCTTGACGAAAAAGCACATGACAATTATGACGTAAAAGCCAATTTTGATGTGCTCGACAAGCATGTGACGGTATATAAAGAAATTGTTGAACGATACGGCCTCTCAGACAGTGTTGATTTGGGAATGTTGATCAGACTGCAGGATGGGATTGAAGTGTCTTATCTTGAACGCGGTGAAGATGAATATTGGCTTTCGATAGAGCCTGCAATTGATGCGGCGCTTGAAAAAATCGTCAATATGAGACGTGTTGAAGGAGAACAGCTTAAATCGGACGTTCTCAGCAAAGTTGCTAATATTCGGGTCGTTCTCGGAGAAATTGAAAAAATGGCGCCGATGATTTTGGAAAGCTATCAAAAACGCGTCAAAGAACGCATTGAAGAATTGCTCCAAAATATGAAAGCCGATGTGGATGAAACACGATTGGCCAATGAATTGGCGATTTATGCCGATAAAACCAACATCAACGAAGAGATTGTCAGAATTTATTCTCATCTGGAACAAATCGATGGCATTTTGGACGGAAAAGGTCCTGTAGGGCGTAAGCTCGATTTCTTGATTCAGGAACTCAACCGGGAAATCAATACCATCGGTTCAAAATCACCGGATTTTGAAATTTCCAATTATGTCATTGAGTTAAAAAGTGAAATCGAACAAATTCGCGAGCAAATTCAAAATTTAGAGTAAGGAGTCACTATGAATCAAAAAGGGTTGCTGATTGTTGTTTCAGGGCCATCCGGAGCCGGAAAAGGAACAATTTGTAAAGAATTGATCCATCGTGATCACGACATTGTCGTATCGGTTTCGGCGACAACACGCGCGCCGCGTGCAGGGGAAATTGACGGAAAGAGTTACCACTTTTTAAGTAAAGAAGCGTTTGAAACCATGATCGGCTCCGACAGTTTTTTGGAGTATGCTCAAGTTTACGATAATTATTACGGAACGCCGAAGCAATTCGTCATCGATCGCCTTGAGGCGGGTGAAAACGTTTTGCTTGAAATTGATATTCAAGGGGCGCTTCAAGTTAAGCGTAAATACCCGGAAGGTATTTTCGTTTTTGTTCTGCCGCCTTCCATGAAGGACTTGCGACATCGCATTATCCATCGTGGTTCCGAGACGGCTGATTCACTTGAAAAGCGTTTGAGTTGCGCTTACAGCGAAATTGAATACATTAAGAATTATGATTATTTCATCATAAATGATACGGTTTGCCACGCGACAGACATTTTGCAATCCGTTATCACCGCTGAAAAGTGTCGCGTCAATGCTGAGATTGAAGAAATTGTTAAAAGGTTCAAGGAGGAAATGGAAAATGCTTAAACCGTCTATCGACGAATTAATCGACAAAGTGGGCAATCGTTATTCGCTCTGCATTATTGCGGCGAAACGTGCACGCTATCTGATCAATCAGGAAACTGAAGATGCTTCGGAAGAAGAAATTATGGAGAAACCGTTGTCAACGGCCATTGATGAAATCATGAAAGGTGAAATCGAAGCCATCATTCCGGAGCCGCCTAAAGACCGTATTTAGTAAGGAATTTCAGAGGAGACTGTCCTATGCTTAGCGGAAAAAACATCGTCGTCGGCGTAACCGGCGGAATTGCCGCTTATAAAGCGGCGGATGTTGTCAGCCGTTTGAAGAAGCTGGATGCCAACGTCTATGTCATTATGACAAAACATGCGACTGAATTTATTCAGCCGCTTACTTTTCAGTCACTGTCGCAAAACTATGTCGTAACGGAAATGTTTGAAGATCCTAAAACATGGGATGTGGAACACATTTCACTGGCAAAGCGCGCGGATTTATTTTTGATTGTTCCGGCGACGGCCAACATCATCGGAAAAGTGGCAAACGGAATTGCGGACGACATGCTGACGACAACGGTCATGGCAACAGAGGCGCCCGTTTTTTTCGCACTGGCCATGAACACAAAAATGTACCAAAACAAAATCACGCAATCCAATTTTGACCGCTTAATGCAGTTTGGGTATCATATGATTTGGCCGGATTCCGGCAGATTGGCCTGCGGGGATGTGGGTGCAGGAAAACTGGCTGCTCCAGAGTCGATTGTGGAGATTGTAGAGGATTATCTCAATCGTCCGAAACGCCTATCGGGAAAGAAAGTTGTCGTTACGGCGGGACCGACCCGTGAAGCCGTTGATCCGGTTCGTTTTATCTCTAATCGCTCCAGTGGTAAAATGGGGTACGCGATTGCCGAAGCGGCAGTAAAAGAAGGTGCAACCGTTGTCTTGATTTCCGGTCCGACGCGGCTGAATCCGCCGATTGGCGTTGATTTTACCGGTGTGACGACCACGGAAGAAATGTATGAGGCCGTCTTTAAAAATGCGGATGCGGACATCATCATTAAAGCGGCAGCACCGTCGGATTACCGACCGGTTGAAGTTGCTTCCGAAAAAATAAAGAAGGAAAGCGGGCAGTTGGCGCTGGCGCTTGAAAAAACCCCCGATATTTTGAAAGCACTCGGTCTTAACAAACGAAGCGGACAATTTTTGGTTGGATTTGCCGCAGAGACACAAAATGTTGAGACGTATGCACTCAAAAAATTAAAAGAAAAGAATTTGGACATGATTGTCGCAAATAACGTCGCTCAGCAAGGCGCCGGGTTTGACGGAGACACCAATATTGTCACAATTTATGAACGGGACGGTTCTTCCGAATCGCTCGGTCAAATGGAAAAGAGTAAAATCGCAGAAGCACTGATGGATCGTATTATTCTGCGCACGCAAAGCGATGCCAAAAATGAATGACGCAAAATCAGAAGGATGTAAAATCAGAAGGATGTAAAAGCGAAAGAGTGGGGTGGCCTGCTCTTTTTCTATCTTAAACAGGGACCGTTATTCCGAGAAAGGCGAAAAAATGTACGCTGAAATTGCCATTATGAGAAATCATGCGAATATTGATCATCTCTTTACCTATTTGGTTCCGGACGCATTTGAAAAGTGCGTAAAACCGGGGGTTAGAGTTATGGTGCCTTTCGGCGTCTCCGGTGTCTTGGAGGGCATTATCATTCGCTTGAAGGAGAGGGCGCCTGAATCGGAAGATTTTGAAATTAAACCGATTGCCTTTGCATTTGACGACGGTATTTTTTTGACGCAGGAGATGCTGGATACGGCCGAGTTTATCCGAACAGCTTACTTGTGCAGTTATGCGGAAGCTCTAACCTTATTTTTACCTGCGGGAACGTTGACCCGTGCGGTTCGCTTTTATAGTCGAACGGAAACGGAACTCAAAGACGGCACACCCTCTGAAAAAAGAGCGCTGAGCCTCTTCGGTGAAAGAGCCGAATCTGAGTTGGATTTAATCGAACGGGGCGTTCAAAAGCGCACGCTGAATCGTTTGACAGCCATTGGGTGCCTGAAAGACACGGTGCAGTATGAAGCCATTATTGAAAACCGTTATCAAGAGTGGGTTATGACTTCAGACGCGCTCGAATCCGAAGCCCAACGCATTCCGGAGGCACATAAGGCGAAGAAGAGATTGGCTCTGACCATGCTTCGTATCCGGCAGTGTGAACGAACAGCCCTTCAAAAACAATTGAAAATTCCAAAATCCGTTATTGACGGTTTAATAAAATCCGGTGCACTAAAACTTGAAAAGCGAGAAGTACAGAGACTTCCGGCTTATATGTCGGCAGAGCGGCGACAGACTTCCGTGACGCTGAATGCAGATCAGCAAAGGACGCTGGATACCCTATGGCAGGCGTATGCGAATCGGAGTCAAAGCCGGTTTTTAATCCATGGCGTCACAGGAAGCGGAAAGACGGAGATTTATGCAGAATTAATTGAAAAGATGATCGCACTTGGGAAGACGACGTTGCTCCTCGTCCCTGAAATTGCACTCACGCCTCAAATTGTCGCACGGTTTGTCGCGCGATTCGGGCGTGAACGCATTGCCTTGCTTCATTCGAAAATTTCTCTCGGAGAGCGATATGACCAGTGGCAGGGTATTGCCGCCGGAAAATATGACATTGTTATCGGCGCACGTTCTGCGGTTTTTGCACCGGTCTCTCATCTCGGTCTCATTATTTTGGATGAATCTCATGATGCCTCATACCGTTCGGAAAAGCGTCCGAAATACAATACGTATGAAATCGCCGAATTCAGAGCGGAGCAGCATGGCGCCTTGCTCGTCTCCGGTACGGCGACTCCGAGCATCTCGGAGTATTATGCTTCTGAGGTCGGAAAAGTCAAGCGGCTGTCTCTAACCGGACGCTACAATGCCAAAAAAGTGCCCAGACCTGAAATCATTGACATGCGCGACGAACTGGCAGAGGGCAATCGTTCCATTTTGAGTAGAAGACTCTATGATGCCATTGAAGAGCGCCTTCAATTGGGTGAACAAAGCATCATTTTTCTCAACCGAAAAGGGCACTCGACTTTTGTGTCCTGCAGGTCTTGCGGATTTGCACTGGCTTGTCCGAACTGCGATGTCACACTGACCTATTTTAAAGGATCACATGAGGTTGTGTGCAATTATTGCGGGTATAAAACCTTTGTTCCAAAAAAATGTCCGAAATGCGGCAGTGCCTATTTTAAATATTTCGGAGTCGGAACCGAAAAAGTCGAAGAGGAAATTCGACACCTCTTTCCGCAGGCGAACGTTGCGAGAATGGATCGCACGACGACGACAAAAAAGGGAAGCGTTGAGCGCATTATTGAAGCCGTTGAAAGTGAAAAAGTGGATATTTTGATCGGCACCCAGATGGTGACGAAGGGATTTGACTTTAAAAAGGTGACTTTGGTGGGCATTTTATCGGCAGACTTGATTTTAAACTTGCCGAATTATCTGGCATCCGAAAGGGCCTATCAGCTTTTCAATCAGGTTTCCGGGCGGGCAGGCCGCGGGGATCGCGAAGGGGAAGTGATTCTTCAAACGTATACCCCGGAGCATTTTGCGCTGAGGCTTCAAGATTATGAGGCTTTTTACAAGACGGAGCTCCAATTCAGAAAAGAAATGCATTATCCACCCTTTTTTAAATTGGTAAACTTAATTTTCACATCAAAGGAAGAAGCGGAAGCCCATCGGTATGCGGAAATGTCACATAACTATTTAAAATCCAGAATATTTAAAAAAGGTTTACAAAATTATATTGAAATATACGATGCAAATCCTGCATTATTAAAGAAGATAGACGGACAATTCAGGTGGCAGGTTTTGCTGAAATGTCGTCCGGATCAAATGGAAAAACTTAAAAAGTGGCTCAAGGGATTGAGCGATCGATTTTCTACAATACAGGAATGCCAATTATCTATGGATTTAGATGCAACGAATGTATTATAATAGAGACAGAACACGAAAAATATGAATGATAATTTGGAGGAAAACATGGCCATTCGAACCATTCGGATTGACGGAGATCCGATTTTGAGAAAAAAAGCAAAAGCGGTGACGGTTTTTGACGACCGGTTACGTGCTTTGGCAGAAGATATGATAGAGACCATGCATGAAGCGGAAGGCGTCGGACTCGCCGGTAATCAAGTGGGTGTACTCAAACGCATTTTTGTAATCGATATGTACGATGAAGTGGGCCCGCAAGTTTTGATCAACCCGGTTATCGTTAATACCGAGGACTCTCAAACGGGACCGGAAGGGTGTTTAAGCGTACCGGGACGTGCCGGGATTGTAGAGCGTCCGATGCGTGTAACGGTTAAATATCAAGACCTTGACGGGAATGAGCAAACCATTACGGGTGAAGCGCTTCGTGCAAGGGCACTTTGTCATGAGACCGATCATCTCGACGGTATTATGTATACGGATTTACAAATTGAAGAAATCGAAGATGAAGACGATGAAGACAATTTAGAAGAAGACATGGAGTGATTCAATGAAAGTGATTTTTATGGGAACACCGGATTTTGCCGTTGAAACCTTAAAAGTTTGTATCGATTACCATGAGGTCATCGGGGTTTTTACGCAACCCGACAAGCCCAAAGGACGCGGGAAGAAGTTGGCGCCCCCTGCGGTTAAAGTGGTGGCGGAAGCCGCGGGGATTCCCGTTTATCAGCCGAAAAAAGTCAAGGAAGCCGAGTGGGTGGAAACGCTGAAATCGCTCGAACCGGACGTCATCGTAGTAGTAGCCTACGGGCAACTGCTATCAAAGGCCATTTTGGACATTCCGAAGTTCGGGTGCGTCAATGTTCATGCATCGCTCTTGCCGAGACATCGGGGCGCTGCTCCGATCAACTGGGCCATTGCGGAGGGGGATGCGGAAACCGGCGTGACGACGATGCTGATGGATCCGGGGCTGGATACGGGCGATATGTTGTTAAAAACAAAAGTGACGATTGATTCGACGATGACAGCGGGTGAGCTTCATGACATACTCGCCGTTAAGGGCGCCGAATTGCTCAAGGAAACACTGGATAAAATGGCGGCGGGCACTTTGGTTCCCGAGCCGCAAGACAATGCCCTTTCGACTTATGCGCCGATGCTGTCGAAAGACATTGCCGAAATCGATTGGTCAATGCCTGCGGAAAAGATTGAACGCAGGGTGCGCGGATTTAATCCGTGGCCGGTGGCACATACCGCCTATGAAGGCAGTGCCATGAAAGTATTCAGGGCAGAAGTGATTGCGACAATCGGCGGCATGGATTCCTCGGAGACTGCACCCGGCACTGTAGTTGCGGTTGAACGTGACGGCTTTGTCGTAAAAACAGGAGACGGATTTTTGAAAATTTTAGAATTGCAGTGGGGCAGTCAAAAACGCATGGCCGCCGACGCTTTTTTAAGAGGGCATCAAGTGGTGCCCGGCACCATTTTAGAACAGAAGGAGGAAGCTTAGCATGTACTTTTATGACAGCTATAGTTTTTTAATTTTAATTGGGCTCATGCTCTTGGCAAGTGTGGCAAGTATGAACGTTCGGTCGACGTTTAATAAGTATCATAAAATCAGAAACAGCAGAGGAATGACCGGTGCACAGGCGGCGGAATACATGTTGCGCCAAAACGGAATCTACGATGTGAGCATTGAGCGTATCGGCGGAAATCTTACCGACCATTATGATCCGAGAAGCAAGACCATCCGTCTTTCCGATCCGGTGTACAGCAATGCGTCAATCGCATCGGTCAGCGTAGCCTGCCATGAAACGGGGCACGCCATTCAGCACGCGACGGGATACGCACCGCTGTCCATTCGAACCGCTTTATTGCCGGCCGCTCAATTGGGTTCTCAAGCGCTGTGGCCTTTGTTTTTCGCGGGGATTCTCTTTTCAATACCAGTCTTAATCAATATTGGAATTTTGTTTTTCTCATTCTCGGTGTTGTTCCAATTGTTCACACTGCCGGTTGAGTTCAACGCGAGCTCCCGTGCACTGAAAATGATGGATCAATACGGCATTTTGAGTATGGACGAAAACGACAGCGCGAGAAAAGTACTTACCGCTGCCGCTATGACTTATGTTGCCGCGGCCGCAATGTCACTCGGACAATTGGTCAGAATGCTGTTACTCAGTCGAAGAAGATAAGACAAAAAATAAGGATAAAATAAGGATAAAAAATAAGTATTATGTTTTAGAATACAGCCTATAGGCTGTATTTTTTTTGAAAAAACAATCCAATTCATTAGAAATTATGATATAATTAAATGCATAGTTAAGTTATACTTATCATAATATACGTGGAGGGGATAAAATGACATGGAAAGACAAATTAAAAGACAGCGTGCACGATGTTGAAGCACTGCGCGAATTTATTCCCATGACTGATGCAGAAGCCAAAGCTTATGAAGGGATTGCCGCGCGATTTCCGATTGCTTCGACAACCTATTATTTATCATTGATTGATGCAAAAGATCCGAATGATCCGATCCGAAAGATGTCTGTCCCGACAATTGAAGAATTTGATATGGGTGGAGATTTTGATACGAGCGGCGAAGGGCAAAATACCATTATGCGCGGCCTTCAGCACAAGTATTCGACAACGGCACTCCTGCTTTCAACCAATCGATGTGCCATGTACTGTCGGCACTGTTTTAGAAAACGGTTGGTGGGCACCAAGACCAATGAAACCTTAAATTTTGTCGATGAAGCGGTTTCGTACATTGCTTCCCATCAAGAAATCAATAATGTCTTGATTACCGGAGGAGATGCCTTTTTACTTGATAATGCACTTATTGAAGCGTATTTGAAAGCGTTGACCGAGATTGATCACATCGATTTTATACGCTTTGGGACGCGAACGCCTGTCGTATTTCCGGAACGGATTTACAGCGATGATGTTTTGCTCGGTTTGTTGAAAGGCTATTCCGAGAAAAAGCGCATTTACGTGGTGACACAGTTCAATCATCCGAATGAATTGACGGATGAAGCGATGAAATCCATTGAAGCCCTTAGAAAATGCGGCATTATCGTCAACAATCAAACTGTACTCCTCAAAGGGGTTAACGACGATCCGAATGTGATGGCGGCGCTTCAAAACGGATTGGTTGAAAAGGGCATTGTCCCGTATTATATTTTCCAGTGTCGCCCTGTAAAAGGCGTGAAAAATCAATTCCAAGTGCCTTTAAAGCGGGCGGTCAAAGTGGTGGAAGATGCGAAAAAATTGATGAGCGGACACAGTAAACGCGTCAAATTTTGTATGAGCCATGAGACCGGAAAAATTGAAATTTTGGGATCTTTTGAAGGCCGTATGCTGTTTAAGTATCATCAAGCGAAAAATCCGGAAAATTTCGGGCGCATTTTTTCGGTTGATCTCAGAAAAAATCAGGCTTGGCTGACGAAGGAAGACGTTATGCGCAAGAGGGTTTGCGAACCGTCTGCCTGAGAAATCCGATAGGAATAAAACGTGCGAACTTAAAAAAATATCCGGCTGCATTCCGTAACAGTTGCAGGCGGATATTTTTATCTTTCGGTGTGTTTGAATGGTTTGGTATGCTATGTTTATGCTTTTGATTTTGCCTGAATTCGGCCTGAAAAGGTAGACAAGATAACGGTAGCGATAATAAAGACGAAGCCGACAATATCCATAAAACTAAAACTGGTGTGGAGAAGCAATGAGGAAAGCAGAGTTGCTGTAAAGGGTTCAAGGCACGCAATTAAAGTAGCTTTCATAGGGCCGATGATCTTGACGCCCTCAAGAAAAAATGAAAATGCGCCCGCTGTCCCGATGATGACAATGGTTAATACGACGAGTACACCGGTGAAGTCTAAACTCGGGGGAAGGAGAAGCGTTTGTGAAATGAGACTGAGGAAAACGCCGCCGATCAGCATTCCCCAACCGGATATAACGGTATTCCCCCAAGTGGAAATCAACTTTTTTGATAAAAGGGTATAACTGACGACGCCGACTGCCGAGAGAATGCCCCAAAAGAGTCCGACAGGCGATATGATCAGCGCTTTCGGATTGCCGTTTGTCGCAATCAGGAATACGCCGGAAAAAGCCAAAAAGATGGACAATAATTGAATCTTATTTGGAATGCTTCTTGTCCTCAGACTTAAAAAAATCATCAACAGAACGACGTTTAGACTTTGCAGTACCGTGGCTGTCCCTGAATTGGTATATTTGATGGCCGAAAGAAAGGCATATTGACACATGAGTAAGCCCATAACGGCAAAAAGCAATATTTGCGTGCGATCGGAACCGGAACGAAAGACGCGAAAAAGATGTCTGTCGCCTCCGATATAGGTGACGGCGAGTAAAAGAATTCCAGAAAGGATCATTCTTACCGTGGTGAGCCACGCCGAATCGAGTGTGTAGGTACTAAACAAGTACTGACTGCATACACCCGAGACACCCCATCCGATGCCTCCGAATGCACTGAACAAAATACCGCGAATATAAATTTTATTCATAAAGACATCCCCCTGAAGATAGCAACATTATATTAGCATTATATTGTAGTTGCGTGTGGATAAATAGCACTATATCGCTTTAAATTTATAAAAATATTGCGTTGTTTCACATAGAGGGCTATACTGAATAAAAATATAACCCGAGCAGAGGAATGATTTATGAGACCAAAACCATTGGTACTGGGTGTGGCAAGACAGGAGCAAAATCAAAATATTTCAGGAATTAAAATGGCCTTTTATAAAACGGAATTTTCAAAGGACACCTATGATTTTGTCGATTGGCATTGGCACAGAGAATTTCAGTTTTGCCTTGTCGACTCGGGAGATGTTCGATTCAGCATTGAAGATCAGTATATTGATGTGAAGGCGGGAGACGGCATTTTTATCAATTCCCAGCGGGTGCATAAGGCCAAACCGATTCACGGGGATCGGGCAACCTATTATTGCATCGACTTTCATCCGGATCTCATCAGTACCGATCAAGGCAGTGAGCTGTTTCATGCCTATGTCCGCTCGGTGATCGACAGCGCGGAGATGAATGGGTTTCGACTGTCTTCGGCTTCGGAATCGGAAGGGGAGATTCTCAGGCGCCTGCATGACATGCGAAATATTTACGAGAGCGGCGTACCCGGATTTGAGCTCGAATTGGTTGCCGATGTTTTGCTATCGTGGCATGCGATGGTAGCGCTGTTGCCGGCATGCAGTCCGCTCAAGAACGAGGCGATGTCCGGCAATCGATTTAAGGACATCCTGCTGTTTATTCAAAACAATTATCATGAGGCTTTAAAACTGGATGATATTGCGAATCACATTCACTTAAGCAGAAGTGAATGCTCCAGATATTTTAAAAAAATGACCGGTCAGACGTTGTTTGAATACCTTGTGGCCTATCGGATTGAAAAGAGTTTAGAGTTGCTTTCCGGAACGGATTTGACGATCGCTCAAGTGGCCATCCGCGTGGGGTTTGACAGTCAAAGTTATTATACCGCTTGTTTTAAGAAAATAAGATATATGACACCCAAAAAATATCGACAGGAAAACAGGGCATAAACGGGTGACGCGTGAACTCATAGAAGGTGGCATAAAAGGAAGGGTACAAAAGACACAGCAGTAAAGCAAAAAAGGCACAAAAAAGATGCTGTAGGTAAACGACAGCATCTTTTTAGTTTCATCAATTTCATTTCTTAGTGTGATTTATCTCTTGGTGTGATTTATTTCCCGGTGTCATCCATTTCTCTGCGTGATTGATTTCAGAATCCGATTTACTTTCTGGAACGATGGCGATTTTTGAGATTTTCGAGAATGGCTTCAATCGGTACATCACGCTCAACCATGAGTACGGAGAGGTGATAGAACAAATCGGAAATTTCATCGATTAAAGGCTGTTCTTCCGGATTTTTTGAAGCGATGATGACTTCGCTGGATTCTTCGCCGACTTTTTTCAGGATTTTATCAATGCCCTTGTCAAACAGGTAGTTGGTATAAGAGCCCGGAATCGGATTTTCTCTTCGGCCCTTAATGACCTCTTGAAGGGCGTAGAGGACATTGTATGTGAGCATGCTGTGTGGTGCCGTGAGAATCGGATTGTGGAAACAACTGACGGCACCCGTGTGACAAGTCGGTCCGTCGGGATGTGCCATGATCAGCAGGGCGTCATGGTCACAATCGGCATAGATGGAGACCACATGAAGGAAGTTGCCCGATGTTTCGCCCTTAGTCCAGAGCTTCTGTCGGGAACGGGAATAAAAACAGACTTTTCCGTCCGCTAAGGTTTTTTGAAGCGAGGCTTCATTCATGTAACCTTGCATGAGGATTTGGCCTGTTTTTTCATTTTGGACGATGGCGGGAATCAATCCTTTTTCATCAAAGTTGAGGCGATGGTAACGTGCGTCGAGGCGCATCGGGATGCCTTTGTTTTGCAAAAAGCGTTTCAGCTCCCAGAGATCGATTTCTTTTTTGTGGAAAACAGAAGCGGCTAAGCCGGCATCGGCACGGCCTTCTTTGAAGACGGCTTCAAAGTGTTCCATGGTTCCCGCGCCGCCGGATGCGATAATCGGCAGGTGAGTGGCTTCGGACATGCGCCGCATGAGCTCACAATCAAAGCCGCCTTTAACACCGTCGGAATCAATGGAATTGACGACGATTTCACCGGCGCCGAGCGCTTCGCCTTTTTTGGCCCATTCAAAAGGGTCCATATCGACATGGGTGCGTCCGCCGTTGATATAGAGTGTCCATTCCCCGTCGCTCACTTTTTTGACATCCATGGAGAGGACGACGCATTGACTGCCGAAACGCGTTGCGGCTTCCTTAATGAGTTCGGGACGCGCAAGGGCGGCAGAGTTGACGGAGACCTTATCGGCACCGGCGTTGAGGACGCTGTAAAAGTCGTCTATATTTCTAATGCCGCCGCCGACTGTAAAGGGAATGTCAATGGTAGCAGCCACTTTTTTTATGATTTCGGTAAAAATATTGCGGGATTCATGCGAAGCGGTAATATCGTAAAAAACCAGTTCATCAGCGCCGTTCTCGGCATAATATTGCGCCAATTCCGTCGGGTCGTCGATAATGACCAGATTTTCAAATTTGACGCCTTTGACGACTTTTCCTTTGTCCACGTCAAGACATGGAATAATGCGTTTAGTCAACATAAGATACCTCCAGAGCTTCTTTTAGAGTAAAACGGCCTTCGTAAAGTGCTTTCCCGACAATGACACCGCTGACGCCGACGGCTTTTAAAGCCTTTAAGTCATCCAGCGTGCCGACACCGCCCGAAGCGATTAAGTCGATATCAAAAGTCGTTTGGAGTGTTTGAATCATTTCCATATTCGGGCCTTCCAATGTGCCGTCTTTTGCAATGTCCGTGTAGACAATTTTACGAATGCCGATGTCGATTACAGTCTGAATCATGTCTTCGGCAGTAATATCGGACGTGGTTTGCCAGCCGTGTGAAGTCATGATACCATTTTTGCAATCGATGGAGGCAATCAGTCTACCGGGATACGCTTCGGCGAGTGGACGCATGGCTTCGGGATTTTGGACGAGCAATGTGCCCAGAATAACATTGAC
>JASUTA010000057.1 GCA_030445805.1 Clostridiales bacterium | reverse complement strand
AAGGCTTTGGCTTTATTACTGGAGAAGATGGAAAAGATGTATTCGTTCATTTCTCTCAAATCAACAAAGATGGCTTCAAATCGTTGGATGAAGGTGAAGCAGTTACGTTTACAATCGCTCAAGGCCCTAAAGGACCTCAAGCAGAAAACGTTACTCCTATCCGTTAGTTAAAAAGTAAGCCTCGGTGAATGCCGGGGCTTTTTTTTATCTTACATAAAACGTTGCACAACTACAACGTGTTTTTGGTAACGAACTTTTGCATGCTTGATGCAAATGGCACTTGCTATAAATGAAAAAGTGATATAAAAATAAATATGAATGCACATGAGAGGTAAACCATGTTTTATACCGGAAAAGTTCAAAAGCTTTATGTCAATCGCATATCGGATTACGGTGCATATCTCAGCGACCAGCATAACGGAGAAGATGAAATTCTTCTGCCCGAAAAGGAAATGCCGAAAGACCTTGCAATCGATCAAGAAGTTGAGGGATTTGTTTATCGTAATGCGGACAAAAATCAAGTTGTCAGCCTTAAACGCCCGACGATTGTCGTCGGTGAAATCGCTGAACTCGTCATTTTAAAAAAATCTAAAAACGGTTATTTTCTGGATTTCGGTCTGGAAAAGGATTTGTTTTTGCCATACAACGAAGCAAAAGGACAATTTGAAGAAGGGGATAAAGTACGCGTGATGCTCTGTTTGGACCCCAAAGACCAATTGTATGCTTCTATGAAACTGTATAATCATTTGGAAACAGCGGGAGACGCCTTCAAAGTGAATATGCATGTCAAAGGACTTGTTTATGAAATCAAGCCTGAGATGGGTGCCTTTGTTGCCGTCGATGGACGCTATCACGGCTTTATTCCCAAACATGAACTCTATAAAGAAATCAAGCCGGGTGCTCAAATTGAAGCCCGTGTGACGAAAATTCGTGAAGATGGACGATTGAATTTGAGTATCCGTGAAAAAGCGGCGCTTCAAATTCACAGTGATGTGGATGTGATTGTAGAGGCTTTGAAAAAAGAAGGCGGCGAGCTTTTCCTGAATGATGAAAGCGAACCGGAGCTCATTAAAAGAAAACTGAATCTCAGTAAACGGGCCTTTAAACGGGGCGTCGGACGCTTGTTGAAAGAAGGGCGCATTGAAATGTTAGAATCCGGGATTCGCCTGATTCGATAAATCGGTAGTCCTGTTCAAAACCGTTTGCTGAAAAGATGCGTGCTAAAAGCATAAATTTCCATAAGTACGTGCCAATGCGTTAAATTTTTAGTATAATGGAAGCAGAATGATGGGGGTGTATGCTATGGCTCAGAAAAATAAAGTCACCGTCAAAATTATGGACCGTGATTACACCGTAGTCAGTGATGATTCCCGCGAACATATGCAACGCGTGGCCAATTACGTCGACGATCGGATGAAAGCTATTTTTGACGGCAATAAAAAATTGAGCACATCAATGACCGGTGTGCTGACGGCGCTCAATATCGCCGATGAATATTTCAAAGTACTCGAAGAAAAAGAAGAACTTGAAAAACGAATCAATTCGCCGCAATATGAGCTCAAAAGTGCTCGTGATGAGTTGGATGCCGTTGTTCAAGAGTTTGAACGGCGCAGTCAAGCCTATGAAAAGATGGTTCATGAGTTTTCCCGATTGATCGATACATCAAGTATTTACGAAACCGGTGTGGCACAATTGCGTAAACGCATGGAAAAATTGGATCATGAGCTTAAAGTCAAAGAAGAAGAACTGAAACGATCCCGCGAAGACGTTTTAGAGCTTGAAAAAGTAGTCTCCAAAGAAGGGCGAAAAATTGACTTCGATGAGGGGACAACCGAATAGAGACGTTTAACAAGTGCCTTTGCTGCAATAAGGGCACTTTTTTTAAGGAGAAGAGTTTGTCTGTAAAATCAAACGAAAAAAGTGTGGCACAGGGTAGCCCGTCGGTCCTCAGGCAAACAGAGTTGCTTGCGCCTGCGGGAAGCATGGAGAGCCTGATTGCCGCAGTCAATGCAGGTGCGGATGCCGTTTATCTCGGCGGACCTCGTTTTGGGGCCAGACGTTCTGCTGAAAATTTTGATTTCGCCGCCATTGAAGAAGCGGTGCATTTTTGTCATGCGCGCAATACGGCGGTCTATGTAACCGTCAATACATTGATTAAACCGCATGAAATGGATGCTGTATTAAGAGATATAGAACGGCTTTATCACAGCGATGTGGATGCTGTTATTCTGCAGGATCTAGGTGTTCTCTACGAAGTAAAGAAGCGCTGGCCGGATTTTCCGTGCCATGCCAGCACACAAATGACCTTTCACAGTGCGGAAGATGTGGCTTTTGCCAAAACGCTCGGATTTTCTCGGGTTGTTTTGTCGCGTGAATTGTCGCTTGATGAAGTGAAGCACATCGCTGAAACGATCGACATCGAAATTGAAGTGTTTGTGCATGGAGCGCTGTGCGTATCTTATTCAGGTCAATGCCTGATGAGCAGTATGATCGGCGGGCGAAGCGGAAATCGCGGCGCCTGTGCCCAGCCATGCCGCAAGCCTTGGAAGTTACTGGAAAAAAACGGCGCTGCACCGATCAACGGCGCGGAAGAAGTCTATTTAATGAGCCCAAAAGACTTGAATTTAATCCACAGTATTCGGGAATTACCGGGCATTTCACTCAAAATTGAAGGGCGAATGAAGGGTGCCGATTACGTGTACACTGTTGTGAATGCCTATCGAAAAGTACTGGATGAATCCGAAGAAAATCCGGAATTGGAAGCTGCTTTGAGCCGTGTCTTTAATCGGGGATTTACAGGAGGACATTTTTCAAAAGAGCCGTTTTCGACATTTATGAATTATGAGAGCTCCGGTAATCGTGGGACGGCTCTTGGAAAAAGTCTCGGTGTAAAAGACGGCCTACTAAAAGTGCGATTGACCGATCGCCTCAATAAGGGTGACGAAATCCAATATCGTTATGCCGGCGGAAGTGTCGGTACGCGCGCAGATCAGATTTACTTGAGCGGAAAGCGCATGGAATCGGCAGAACCGGGGATGACGGTCGATGTCCCGATTAAATATCAGGTGCCAAAAGGCGGCGAACTGTACAAGACATTTGATACGGAACAGATCAAATCGGCGTTGAGCCTTGGAAAGGTCGGTATTCAACCGTTGGGTATCAAACTGACATTTTCTGCGGCGCCCGGGGAAGCGGCTGTACTGACGGCTTCTTTAGCGGATGCGACGGAACGCGTAAAAGCACAGACGGTTTTTTCTGAACAGCTTGTGGAAGAAGCAATCCGCAGACCGCTTTCCGAATCGAGGGTTGAAGAGCAACTCTCAAAATTGGGCGGGACAGTCTTCTATTTAGAGGATTTAAAAATCAATCTTTCCGGTGACTGTGCACTTCCTGTAAGTGCCATCAACCAGATGAGACGTGACGCTCTGGAGCGCTTGGAAAACGACTATGCGCTTTGGCATCCGAATCGCCAGGAAAAGTTGAAGCAACGGTCTGAAGAAACGCAACGGTTTCCGAAACAGATGACAAAAGAGGCTGCACTTAAGAAGTGGAGCGGATTTTTATATGATTTGAAATGGTTGGATGCGATTGAAGCGGATCAAGCCGATGACAGGGCATTGTTTTATTATCTTTCTTATGGGAAATTGCTCGATGAATCATTTGCCGAAACGTTGGCGATTCGCGGGATTGTTCCCGTGTTGCCGCGTATTATTCGCGGAAGTGAATGGTCGGCGATTGAATCGTGGCTCAATGCCTATGAGAAACATGTGGGGGAGCGCGGTATGCTCTGCATCTCACATGTGGGCCAATTGCGCCTGAAGGACAAATACCCGTCTTGGACGTTTTATGCGGATGTTTCTGTCAATTGCATGAATGCTTCGGCAGATCAGGCGTTGAAAGCGCTTGGGGTTTCAGGTGTGTTCTGGTCAACAGAAGCCAAACTGGAAGATGTGCCTGCATTTGGAGGGGCCACATTGCTTGATCGCGTGCCGTTGATGTTGTCGGAATACTGCCCGATAGGCGGCGTTTTGTATGGACACGATCATTGTGGGGCGTGTCTGAAAAAAGAGTATGAATTGATGGACGAAAAGGGTGCGCGGTATCCGCTCAGATGTTCACCGACGAATTGCCGTGTGGAGATTTTGGCGGATAAGCAACTCTATGCACTGGATTTATTGCGAGAAACAGCCTCAACGCATTATCGGGTTGTTATTGAATCCGAAAAAGAGGCAAGACAACTGGCCGAAGACACTTTTGAACAGCACGCGGCTTTTGATTCGACAAAGCATACGCGTGGGAACTTATTGAGGGGTGTTGAATAACCAATGGAACAAAAAACACTTAGGGTACTTGAATACACAAAAATAATTGAGAAACTGGCAGGAAAGGCCACTTCCGATATGGGCAAGGCACGCTGTTTGGAACTTAAACCGGAAACGGTGGTTGAAGCGGTGGAAAGTGCTTTAAAGAGGACTTCGGAAGCCGTCGGTCTTATGATTCAACACGGCAATCCACCGATCGGGCCGATTTACGACATTGAATCTTCTGTAAAACGTGCAGAAATCGGAGCGGCGCTTTCGCCGAAGCAATTGATGCAAGTCGGGGATACGTTGAGAACCGGACGGGTGCTCAAGCGATTTGTAGGAATGGGTGAAGCAAAGCGGGAAGCTTATCCGTCACTCTCCGCGCTTTCCGATGGCATTATAACACATGAAGCCTTGGAAAAACACATTGAAACTTGCATTTTGTCAGAGACGGAGATTTCCGATCATGCGTCTCCGGAACTGGCGCGCATTCGGAAAAACATCGAGAGCAAAAATGCGGCGATTCGCGCCAAACTCGAATCGATGGTCAATTCACCGGAAATACAAAAATATCTGCAGGATTCTTTGATCACCATTCGACAGGATCGATTTGTTCTCCCGGTAAAAAGCGAGCATAAAAATCATATCAAAGGATTGGTTCACGATCAGTCTGCCAAGGGAAGCACCTTCTACATAGAACCGATTGCCGTGGTAGAAATGAACAATGCCCTGCGTGAATTGAGGATTGAAGAACAACGTGAAATCGAGCGGATTCTTCATATGCTTTCGGCAGAGGTGGCCGAAGTGGCGGGTTCAATTTTGGTTATGATGACCGCCCTCATTGAACTGGATTTTATTTTTGCAAAAGGGAAGCTATCTCTTGAAATGAAAGCGGTAGAGCCGGCACTTCGAAAAGACTATGCCTTCCGTATTAAAAACGGCAGACACCCTCTGATTGACCCTTCGGTCGTCGTCCCGAGTAATATTTGGATGGGCGAGCATTTCACCACGCTTTTGATTACGGGTCCTAATACGGGCGGAAAAACAGTCACACTCAAGACGGTGGGGCTTTTGACGCTTATGGCGCAAGCCGGGTTGCACATCCCTGCTGATTATGGAACGTCCATTGCCGTATTTGACCGGATTTTTGCGGATATAGGCGATGAGCAAAGCATTGAACAGAGCCTGAGTACTTTTTCGTCGCACATGACGAACATTGTTGAGATTTTAAAGAAAGTCAACGCCGGTTCGCTGGTCTTATTTGATGAATTGGGTGCAGGAACCGACCCGACGGAAGGCGCCGCACTGGCCATGGCGATTTTGGATAAATTGCGTCTCGGAGGCATTCGCACCATGGCGACAACGCATTATTCCGAACTCAAAGCGTATGCGATTGCAACGGAAGGCATTGAAAATGCCAGTGTGGAATTCAATGTAGAAACACTCAGTCCGACGTATCGGCTGCTCATTGGGATCCCCGGAAAATCCAACGCGTTTGAAATTTCCAGGAAACTGGGACTTGAAAATGGGTTGATTGACGCGGCAAAAGCCTATGTGCATCAGGACAATATCGCTTTTGAAGACGTGGTTGCCAGCATTGAAAAGAGCAGAAAGATTGCAGAGCAAGAGCGTGACGAAGCCATTAGAATGCGTTTGGAAGTCGAAAAACTCAGGAATGCTCTGAAAGATAAAGAAGACAAATGGCTGACGCAGCGGGATGATTTAATGCGCAAAGCCAAAGAAGAATCCAGACAACTGCTCAAGCAAACGAAAGCGGAATCGGATGAGATTGTCAAACGCCTTCGTGAAATGAAAAAGCATGTTGATGAAGCGGATAATCGCGACATTGAGAAGATGCGTAGGAAACTTCAAGAAGGTTTGGACCGTGTCAGTGATTCCGGGATACAAACTGACGTCGAGAACGCATTTGCTCCTGAGACGTTGCAGGTGGGGGATACGGTTCGCGTATTGACGATCAACCAAGAAGGGACTGTTTTAACGCCGCCAAATGATAAAGGGGAAGTGGTTGTTCAAGTCGGATTGATGAAGATGACGACGGAACTGAAACAAGTGGTTCAAATTTCTAAGCATAAAGCCGACCGAAAGATTTATGAAAAAGTAAAGGCCTCAAGAAGCGTTGCCGCAGACATTCGTCCTGAGATTGATGTCCGCGGGTTGCGCTTAGATGAGGCCATCATGGAAATCGATAAATACATTGACGACGCCTTGATTGCCAATCTTCAAACGGTAAGAATTATACACGGCAAAGGCACGGGTGTTTTACAGAAAGGCCTTCATGATTATTTCAGAGGGCATTCGCATGTCAAACACTATGAATTTGCCGCTTACAATGAAGGCGGGAGCGGGGCGACGATTGTCACGCTCAAATAACACGCGTGATTTATTGTGCATTGAGCTGTGATTGCAATGACTGTAAGTCTGTATTATCAGGGAATTTTTTGAGGCCTTTGTCCACTGTGGCAAGGGCCTTTGTTTCATTTCCGGTGCTATAATAATAATAAGCGCCACTCAAATAGAGGTTGGGCGTTGACGTCTGATTCAGTGTGCCAAAGACGATGGGAATAATCAGAAGAAGCAGTGTGATGGCCTGAAACGGAATGCGTTTGACATCGGTCGAGGATTCATGTGTCAGCCCGAGAGCCCACGCAGTTGTAAATCCGGCGATAAGCCCTCCGATATGCCCGGCGATATCGATATTGGGACCGATAAAACCGATTAAAAGGTTGATACCGATGAGCATGATAAAATCTGTTCCGTAAATGCGCTTATAAACATTTGGATTGACTTTATACAGATAAAGGTTTGCGCCCATAAGTCCGAAGATGGCTCCGGAAGCGCCGACAGAAACCCCGGAAATAAACAGGTAACTAAATCCTGACCCGACGAGTCCCGATATAAAATAGATGGCAAGAAATTTCTTTTTGCCGTAAAACCGTTCGATATCCCGTCCGATGATGTGAAGGGCGAGCATGTTAAAAGTGACGTGTAGGAAATTGGCGTGCAGGAACATTGCCGAAAGAAGCCGCCAGTATTCGCCGAGGGCAATGAGCGCATTGACTTTTGCACCCAAGAGAATCAGAGCGCTTGTGCTGATGTAGCGCGTGAAGAAAAAATCGATCAGTTCTGTCAATAAAAACATAACGAGGTTGGCAGCGATCAGCCAATCTGTTAACGTAAACCGTTTTATTTTTGATTTATAATAATTCAAATTTGCCATACGAACTCCTTTAAAAGTTTTGTCTATATAGTATTATAGCTGGAAAGTGCCGAAAATTAACAGTACTTTTCAAAATTCATAAAAACTTTACAGACCTTGTTGAAAGGGATGGCACGAATATGCTACAATAATATCAATTTAAAAGACCATCTGTGAAGGGAAGAGTAGTGGAAGAGTCAATCTTAAGCGAGCCGAAGGCGGTGAAAGTTCGGTGATACTCCAAATGAAGCGTATCCGTGAGATCTCGGAAAAACCGAGCGCTTGTCAGCGTTACAGACTTTGAGTGAAGACGCGTTCTTAAAGAGAGTGGTACCGCGGAGTTTATCCGTCTCTCAACGAAGAAGGCGTTTTGTTTTGTGCGCGGAAAAAATGAAGGAGGCAGTTCATGAACTATAAATTGGAAATTGCAAAGCATATGGCCCCGCTGATTGAAGGCATGGAAGAGGCTGAAATTTTAGAGGGCATTGAGTATCCTAAAAACAAGGAAATGGGTGATTTTGCATACCCGTGTTTCCGATTGGCAAAAACATTCAGAAAGGCACCGCAGATCATTGCGTCGGAGCTTGCTGAACAACTTAAGGGACTTGAATTTTTGGAATCTGTCGAGGCGATTTCCGGATTCCTGAATTTTAGAATCAGTGCCGCCCATTTTGCCAAGACGACTTTAGAAGCGGTTATCGCAGACGGTGCCGATTATGGAAAGCAGGCTTTGGGAACCGAAAAACCGGTCATCATTGAATACTCTTCTGCCAATATTGCAAAGCCTTTTCATATGGGGCACATCCGATCGACAATGATTGGGGAGTCACTAAAACGCATCTATGACTTTTTGGGTTATAAAACTGTGGCGATCAATCACTTGGGAGATTACGGGACGCAGTTTGGGAAGCTGATCGTCGCTTATAAGCGTTGGGGCGATGACGAGGCCTTAAAGGCAACGCCGATTCGAGAACTACTGCGCATTTATGTCAAATTTCATGCGGAAGCTGAAACGGAACCGGCACTGGAAGACGAAGCGCGCCAATGGTTTGTAAAACTTGAGGGCGGAGACGAAGAAGCCACACGCCTCTGGACGCTGTTTAAAGAAATGTCACTAAAAGCTTTCGGAAAAACATACGATATGCTGGGGGTTTCTTTTGACTCTTATGCCGGAGAGAGTTTTTATACAGATAAAATGCCTGAGATTCTCACTTTGCTTAGAGAAAAGGGCCTGCTAAAAAAATCCGAGGGGGCTGAAATCGTCGATTTGGAACCCTACGGAATGCCACCGGCTCTGGTTACAAAAAGTGACGGCTCTACGCTTTATTTGACGCGGGATTTGGCTGCGGCAAAATATCGAAAAGACACTTATGACTTTGCTAAAAATATCTATGTCGTAGGCGCCGCACAAAGGCTTCACTTTCAGCAGTGGTTTAAGGTCATTGAGCTGATGGGATACCCTTGGTATGCCGATCTCGTTCATGTGGATTTCGGAATGGTATCTCTGGAAAGCGGGGCGCTGTCTACGCGAAAAGGCAATGTGACTTTCTTGGACGATGTGCTTGAAAAGGCTGTGGAGCAAACGAAAAGCATTATAGAAGAGAAAAATCCGAATCTCAACAATAAAGAAGCCGTAGCGAAAGCCGTCGGCGTCGGTGCCGTCGTTTTTCAAGAGTTGTACACCTCCCGCACCAAGGACTACACTTTTATTATGGAAAAAACGCTGTCCTTTGAAGGGGAAACCGGACCCTACGTGCAATACACGCATGCACGTGCCTGCAGTGTCCTGAGAAAAACAGACTTTACGGCAAACGATGCAACAGGAGTGGATTTCGCCTTGCTCTCCGATGAAGCCTCACGTGATGTGGTTCGAACACTTTCGAAATTCTCCGAAGCTGTGGTGACGGCCCATGAAAACTACGAGCCGCATACGGTGGCACGCTATGTGGTGGATTTGGCTCAAAAATTCAACCGTTTTTATCATGACAATGCAATCATCGTAGAAGATGAAGCTCTAAAAAAAGCAAGACTGGCTTTGGTGTATGCCGTCAAAACAGTTTTGGCTTCCGGATTAAATCTGGTTTGCTTAGAGGCACCCGAACAAATGTAAGGCACACATAAAAAGCCTCCTTGTATACAAGGAGGCCTAATTTCTTATGAAGCTGATTCCGGTTGAGATCTTCAACTGAATTTTGGTCAATTGAAAAATGAAAGACATCAAACAGAGATTTTTGACAAACACTTTCCGAGCGTTTCCGGCGTCAGCTTTTATTTTAAAATAAAATCATCAAAAGGAAGCGATTTGAGTCTGGCACGTACATTTTCGACTTCACTTGAAGTGACAATGACGACGGGGATATGCTTATATTTTGATGCTTTTAGATTTGAAATCAAGGTTTCTGCCGACATATCGGATAACTCCAGGCCTGTTAAAATGACATCCACATCATAGTGTGCAAGCAGATTAAACAGAGCTTCACCCTGATCGGAGTCAATATAGTTGTGACCTTGAAGTATGGCGAGATCGTGTAAAACGCGCTTAAAAAAGCCACTGTATTCGAAATGAAGAATCGTCATTCGCTACCTCGCTTAGAATTCGATATTTTCTTTGAGTACTTCAGGATCTTTCATGGTATAAACACGTGTAGAGTGTTTCATAATGTCTTTGATGTCTTCGAGGACACCGTCAACAGAAGCGTCTAAACGTGCGAGATCAGCCTTGTCAATGTTGTAATACATGAAAAGATCTTCAAAAATTCGAACCAATTTTGAGATATGTCCGTCGACTTCGATGAAATGATCAAAATTGGATGATCGCATCGCATTCTTAAATTGATCCACATCAATTCGAATGACATCGACGATTTCTTCTTCGTAAGTGTAGTGACCAATGTTCATAAAATAAGGCTTAATGCGTTCGAGATAGTAGGTATTGTCCTCAATAATATGATAGGCATAGGAGATTTCGATTCCCTGAAGTTCAAATTTTACCCAGTAGACAACACCCTGAATGGAGATGACACGCGCTCCCATTTGACGTAGCTCATCTTTACAAATTTCGTGTCGAATAAGCCTTGAGGACATAATTGCCATATCAACCCTCCTGCCTGTTTATTTCTATGATTAGAGTATATCATAATAAAGATTATGCGTCATAAGAAACTAAAAAAAACTTGTAACAAATAAGGAGAAAAAATGAAATTACTGCTAATGGCTTTAAATTCAAAGTACATTCATTCCAATCTCGCTGTACACAGTATACTGGCGTACTGGCGCGCCCATCCGATTGAAGGCGTTGAAGTAACCTGCCGAGAGTTTACCATAAACCATCAAATGGATCGCGTTCTGAGCGATATTTATGAAGAAGATTACGATGCGGTCTTTGCATCGGCTTATATTTGGAACATTGAAACCCTCACTCAGTTGTTTACAAATTTCAGAAAAGTGAATCCCGAAGCAAAAATCTTTTTCGGAGGGCCGGAAGTGACGGAAGCATCACTGGAGCAGCTTCCGTTTTTGGATGGGATTTTACTCGGTGAAGGCGAAGTGCTTTTTACACGTATTGTCGAGGCAGTGATGTCCGGGACGGTCAGACCGAAGATTCCCGGATGGATTTACCGTGCGGATGGAGAAACGGTGAACGGCGGACCTGCAGAGCGTATTGAAAACTTAGATGTCCTGCCGTTTCCGTATGAGGACTTCAGTGCCTTTGAGAATCGTATTTTATATTACGAAAGCACACGCGGATGCCCATATCGGTGCAGTTATTGTTTGTCGGCCAATACGCCCGGGGTTCGGTACCGCTCTGTTACGGTGGTATTACACGATTTAGAAGCATTCATTAAAGCGCAGGTGCCTCAAGTTAAATTTGTGGACCGAACGTTTAATGTTAAAAAAACGCATGCGATTCCCATTCTTGAATACTTAATCGAACACGACAATGGCGTGACGAATTTCCATTTTGAAATGACCGCCGAATTATTGGATGAAGATTATCTGAGCGTTATTAAGCGGGCTCGCCCGGGACTCTTTCAATTTGAAATCGGAATCCAGACAACGCATGACCCTACACTTCACGCCATTCAGAGGCCGATGCGTGCTGAGAAAACCGAAAAAAATATACGCGCTCTATTGGCACTCAAAAACAGTCATGTGCATGTTGATTTGATTGCGGGATTGCCCTATGAGACGTTTGAGCGTTTTCTTCAGTCTTTTGATGAGGTCTATCGTTTGGGGGCGCACCAAGTCCAGCTCGGATTTTTGAAAATTTTAAAAGGGACACCCATGGATGGTCAAAGGGAAATGCATGGCTATCAGGTCCGTTCAGAAACGCCGTATGAGATACTGGAAAACCGGTATATTTCTTTTGCGTCGCTCAGTATTTTGAAAGACATCGAAGTGCTTGTGGAGTCCTATCACAATTCGGGACGCTTTAAATGGGCACTGATGTATGCGATGCGTTCTTTAGAACTTTCACCCAGTGCATTCTACCTTCTCTTGAGAGACTATTTCAAAGACCGTGCCCTCTATGGAGCGCCGGTGTCTGCGACTCGCCTCTATGAAATTTTCAATGCGTTCTACTTTGAAACGATTCAAGAAAAAGAATCACCAGATTTGGTTGAGTCAACCTTTGCACTGTTTAATGCGTTTTTAAAATATGATTATCATTTATCCGGCTTTAAAACGCAGCAACCTTTCTTTGACAATCCTGAATGGCCGACGTTCAATACCCTGCGGCTGGAGTGGCTGAAGCAGTCTGGTTTTTTAGAATCGGTCAATCCGATCTACCGAGGTCAAACGGCAAAACAGATTCTCAAAACAGTGGCATTTGTTCCCTTTAAGTATGATATAATAACACTGATTCAGAGGATTTCAAGTGTATCGCCACAGGATGCCGTCCCTGAACGTACCGTAGTACTCTTTGATTACCTCGCAGAGCCGAGGGGACCGGAAGCCGTTCATGCTTATGTGGCAAAGGCATTCGGTTTAATTGCAGAAAAAGGAGAAACCAATGAATAGAGTGCTCATTCACGCCAACCGAAAAACAGATTCACTTAAAGTAAAGACAGAACTGACTCGGTTGCTCAAGTCACACGGAAAAGTCATCGACAGAGAATCCCCGGAAGTCATCATTGTCATTGGGGGTGACGGGACGATGTTAAGCGCCATTCGTAAATACAAGCATCTTGAAATTCCTTTTGTCGGAATTGATACGGGGACGTTGGGTTTTTTAACGACGATTATGCCGACACACCTTGAAACGATTTTTGAAGTCCTCGATCGAAAGGATTATCGAATCGTCACATACCCATTGCTCATGGTTGAAACGAAAACTTTGAGCGGCGGGATTTATAAGGATTATGCTTTTAATGAAATCGTTATCAAGCATGTAGAGGCGAAATTGATGGAAGCCAAAGTTTATGTCAATGGCAAACCGTTTAACTATTTTACAGGTGACGGACTGATTTTTTCGACGCCGATCGGCGCAACGGGATATGCCATATGGGCAGGCGGTGCTGTCGTTCATTCGGATCTTCCCGTCTTTCAAATGACACCGCTGACGCCGAATGACAACAGTGTCAACCGACCGATCAGTTCCTCTATGATTTTGCCGGAAGATACGTATGTCGACATTTCTGTTTTAAAATCACACAGCCGACGCGTCATTTTGGCATGTGACGGTGTGAAACTTTCCGACGAATGTATTGAAGATATTCATATTAAATTGGCGGACGACTTGAAAATACATGTAATTCGTTCAGACAGTTTCGATTATTTTGATTTGTTCAAGCGTAAAATCATCGATAAAAATATACGACGAATTCTTGAGTAACGGAGGCATACATGGCAACGCATTTTGATTTTCACTACCGATTATTGGCTCGATTCTTAAAGGAAGTCCTCTTTATAGAAATTAAACCGGAACGGGAAATGAACTTTGGCGGGATGAAATGGCCAAACGAGATTCCGCTTCCTGTATACGTGCCGGAATTGGCAGATAAAATTAAAGACAATGACATTGAACAGATTCCGATGATTGCACTGCTAAAGGGACTGGTGTATTATCTCGGCGCGGACTCGGAAAATCAATACAAAGAACCATATACAGCGCTTCTTAGACATTTAGATGCAAATTTTGCCGGCAATATTATAAAAGATGCCTTACGCTATGCGGATGAAGGACAGTTTTTAGAGGCGATCTTGTACCTCAATGCTTCTGCAAAGCTGGATCCTTTTTCTCCGGAACCGTTCTATTTTATAGGGCGTTGTTACATGGATTTGTCTCAGACGACCCCGTCAGACTCCGGGAAAATAACTTATGAAAAAATGGGGCGCGTTTTCTTTGAAAAATCGCTCGAAATTGATCCGGCTTTCTATCAGGCAGCTTTGCACCTTGGATTTTGTTATTACAATGAAGAACGTTATCTTGAAGCACAGGAACAATGGGTGGCTGCTCTAAGAGGAAATTTGACAGAAGACGAGCGCGACGAAGCGGTGCGCGGATTGTCCCGGGTGAAAGACAGAGCCGTTTTCGAAAGCGGCCGGGAACGCATTCTCAGTGGCCGGGCAGAAGAAGGCATTGAACTTTTGAAATCTCTTGAGGCAGAGCACGACGACTGGTGGAACCTTTTGTTTTTTATCGGTGTCGGATTGAGAATGCAAGGTCTCTATGAAGATGCGCTGGGTTATTTCTTAAAAGTGTTGACCTTAAATGCCGGACACGTTCAAACAATGAATGAACTGGGGATCTGTTTGATTTCTCTTGGGGACTATGATGGGGCATTGAAGTATTACAAAGAAGCACTGCGCCTTGCACCTAAAAATCCGGAACTGCTTTGTAATTTGGGGATTGTCTATCTCAATAAAGGCGATAATGACAATGCTCGGACCTATTTCGGAAAAGCTCAAGCCTTGGCACCTGATGACGAAGTCGTGCAGATGTGGATTGACCATATGAATGCAGGCTTGGCTTAATTAAAGTGCTTTAGTACGAAGTTTTAGCGCAAAGTTATATGGCAAAGCTGATATTGATTTATAGAATATAAAAGGGAGTATCCTCTTACT
>JASUTA010000056.1 GCA_030445805.1 Clostridiales bacterium | reverse complement strand
CAGGCCCATGAGCAGTATTCCTTTCTCACTTTTCATCCATTAACGGGGCCGTTGTCAGAGTTTGGAATAACCAGCGGCAGTTTTTATGTGAATGGCAGAGAATTCTTTCTTGATGCTGACAATACCGATATGCAGGGATTGGCGAAGATGATCGATGAAGCCAACCTGAATGTAAATGCAAGAATAAACGAATCCGGCCAGCTTGAATTGAAGGCCTCTCACACTGGCACAGATTACGAAATAACCAGCTCTGATGGCGCCAGTAATATTATGACGGTAATGAATCTGCAGACTAATAAAGAAGCAAGAGATGCCAGATTCAATTTTGGTGGGCAGGAATATGTTTCTTCAAAAAATACGGTAACTGAAATTCAGGAAATTACCGAGCGCATTGTACTGGCGGTTCAACACCTCACCGGAAGCGCCTCCGAGATTCTTCATTACATCGAATCACACGTCCTCAAGGACTATGACTACCTCGTCAGCGTCGGAGAAGACAGTCATGATAACGCAGTCGCTCTAAATGACATCATCTCCGAATTCAGCGCGACGTCTCAGGAGCTTCTCGCATCTATGCAAAATGTCTCTCATGCCATGACTGAAATTGCAACTGCCACTTCAGAAAGTGCACACGGGGCAACCGAGATTGCACACGAAGCTTCTGAAATTGCTGAAATGTCCATCCGCGTCAACACACTTGCCGAAAACGCACGCTTAAAAGCAACACGACTCAAAGAAACCGTTGCTCAGTTTACCGTTTAGCCCCCTAAATTTCTGAGCGCTCCCTAATAAAAAACAAAACGGCTTTGCACAATTGCAAGGCCGTTTTGTTTAAATTCCTTATAAATCATATGCCGTCCAGCACAGAATTGACAATTCTGTTGGAGTTCTCGGCAGCTTCTACCGCAAAGTCGTCGAAACTCACATGTGCCGAACCGTCTGCCTTATCCGATATCGCTCGAATAATGACAAAAGGAATCTTGTTCAAATGGCATACATGTGCAATAGCGGCCCCCTCCATCTCGGTTGTATGGGCGCTAAAGTTTTCCTGTATAAAGCGTTTTCTTTCCAGAGATGCAATGAACTGGTCTCCCGAAACAATCCGCCCTTTCAATACCTGATGTCCCTTGACTACCTCTTTGCCACCTTCATACGCTAAATCAACCAAGTGCGGGTCCGCTTCAAAGACAGATGACTCCATCCTCGGAATAACCCCATATCCGTAACCAAACCCCGTGCAGTCCATATCGTGTTCCATGCAATCCGTCGAAATAATGATATCGCCTACATTAAGGATTTGTTCAATTGCACCGGAAACGCCGGTATTGATAACCACAGTGGTTTTAAACTCTGAAATTAGAACTTGTGTACACGCCGCCGCATTGACTTTTCCAACACCGCAAGTAACCACTACGACCTCTTTTTCTCTCAGTTTCCCGGCATAAAAAGACATGCCCGCTACCGTATGAACGGCCGGCGAGTCCATTGCTTCAATCAATTTTTCCGTTTCAATGTCCATTGCACCGATAATTCCGATTTTCATATATTCCAACTCCTATTCTAATGCCTCACTATTTTATTCCGGATAATTTAGGTTTTCAGGTCCTGCTTGTTTGAGTACCTCAAGATAAGAAACCGCTTCTGTTTTTGCTTCTTCCAAGCTGTGAAGCCTATACGTCCCACACTCAACCTCAGTTGCCCCCGGGATTTCCCCTTCATAGGTAGCCACAAATTCAAAGGCCCGAATGATCAAAGGTAAAATTTCTTCTGAAGTATATGAGCCGTGAACAATCAAGTACATTCCCGTCAAGCATCCCATCGGTCCGAAATAAATAATGCGCGACTTATACGTCTCATCATTTCTCAAATACGTCGCCACCAGATGCTCCAAGGTGTGAATTGCCGGATTGGAAAGCGTCTCCGCGTTCGGTTTTTTCATACGCAAATCAAAGGTAGTCAGCACTTCAGAACCGACATGGTCTACCCTTGAAACATAAACGCCTTTTTTTAGGCGTACGTGATCAATTGTAAAACTCTCTATTCTATTCATGGTTGTCATGGCCTCCTGATTTTTCATACATCATCTTTTTTCCTGACTTTAATTATATACGCGCCCTGTTCATTTTTCAAATGATATCTCCCGGTGACGGTAAAGGTCTGCTTCTAAATCGGTTGACAAAAATCGTCTTTTCCCATATCATTTATTACATACAAAACCAGTATGAAATGAGGTTTTTATGAAACTTTCTTCTAAAGGACGTTATGCTTTGGCAGCGGCAGTTTGTTTAGCCGAATCCTATGCTTCCGGAGAATACATCGCCGTATTGAGTATTTCGGAACGTCTGGGCATCTCTAAAATTTATCTTGAACAAGTGTTTTCGCTCCTCAAGCGAAGTGGTCTGGTTATGGCTCTAAAAGGCGCTCAGGGTGGATATCTTCTTTCAAAATCTCCTTCTGAAATAACCGCTTATGATCTGCTCGCTGCTGTTGAAGGTTCCCTTTTTGAGGGCACAGCCGCAACCGTAAAGGAAACGGCACCGACTATTGAACGCGCACTTTTCAAAGTCGTGTTTACACCGCTGGATTCTATCGTTGAACAAACGCTTCAAAACATCACCTTAGATACCTTGCTTACCGAATCTCAGTCGGATGACGCTTTAATGTTTTACATTTGATTGCTTTTTCAGGAGGACAAAATGATCTACAATTTTGATGAAGTTTTTGATCGATACCATACAAGTGCTATTAAATATGACTTTAAAAAAGAGCGCGGCAAACCGGATGACGTTTTGCCCCTTTGGGTTGCAGATATGGACTTCAAAAGTGCCGACGTCATTTTAAAAGCACTGAGCGAGCGTTTGGATCACGGCATTCTCGGGTACAGCGATATGGATGCCGACTATTTTGATGCGCTTAAAAAATGGTTCGGAAAGCGATTTGACTGGACCGTTTCCAAGGAATGGCTCATTTCAACGCCGACAATTGTATTTGCTATTTTTGCCGCTGTTCGGGCTTTTACGGCACCCGGGGAGCACATCCTCATTCAAGAACCGACCTATCCACCGTTTTTGAAGTCGATCACCGACAACGATCGCGTTCCGGTAATTAATCCGTTGCTGTCTCGGGATGGGAAATACAGCATTGATTTTGATGATTTTGAGAAAAAAATTGTAGAGAAAAATGTAAAACTTTTTATTTTATGCAGCCCACACAATCCCGTCGGACGCGTTTGGACAGAATCCGAATTGACACGCATAGGGACTATCTGTGTCAAACACGGTGTCACGATTGTTTCTGATGAAATTCACGCCGATTTTACGACTCCGGGGTACAATCATTACGTTCTTTCCAATTTAAGTCCCGACTTTGAGGCCATTACAGTAACTTGCACCTCTCCGACTAAGAGCTTTAATCTTGCCGGACTGCAAATTTCAAATATCTTCATTCCGAATCCGACTCTTCGAAAGGCATTTGCCAAGCAAGTTGCCCTTACAGGGCACAGTCACCCGAACATCATGGCGATAGAAGCTTGTAAGGCCGCTTATACAAATGGAGAGCCTTGGCTTGAAGCGGTCAAATCCTATATTTATGAAAATTATCTCTACGTTGAAGCTTATCTCAAAGCCAATTTGCCTCAAATAACCTGCACGCCCCTGGAAGGCACTTATCTGCTTTGGATCGACTTTTCGTCCCTCGGTTTCGAGTCCGATCGGGCTTTGGATGATTTTGTGACAAACGAAGCAAAATTGTGGCTCAATTCAGGAAGCAGTTTTGGGGCGGGCGGCAAAAATCACATGCGAATGAACATTGCATGTCCGCGCTCTGTTTTAAACCAAGCCCTGACACAATTAAAGGAGGCCATTCATCGTCGACTTTAAGCCGAACGCTGTAAAAAGAAAAAAAGCCTTTCTATCAATACTTTGATAGAAAGGCTTTTCATTTCATTTAAAATCTAGCGGTTAGTTCCTGCACCCAGGCATCAACCACCAAGATATGCTTTTTTGATGCTGTCATCATTCAGCATGGTTTTTGCATCGCCTTCTTTGATGATTTTACCCGTTTCAAGAACATACGCTCTGTCAGCCACCTGAAGTGCCTGATTCGCATTTTGTTCTACCAGCAAGATCGTCGTCCCGGTCTTCTTAATGGTTTGAATGATGTTGAAAATCTCTTGAACCAAAATAGGCGCAAGACCCATAGACGGTTCATCCATCAGCAGAAGTTTCGGTTTGGACATTAGAGCGCGCCCCATGGCAAGCATTTGTTGCTCCCCACCCGACAGAGTTCCGGCAGGTTGATTGATACGCTCTTTAAGCCTCGGAAAGTAACCAAATACACGTTCCATATCCTTCTTGATATTGTCTTTATCTTTTCGGATGTAAGCCCCCATCTGAAGATTTTCCTCAACAGACATTTGAGCAAAAACGCGGCGACCTTCCGGAACATGTGCCATACCGAGGTAAACCATTTGATCTGCCGTCAATTTATTGAGCGGTTTATCTTCAAAAAAGATATTCCCCTGCGTCGGCGTCAACAGCTTTGAGATGGTTTTAAGAATTGTTGTTTTCCCGGCACCGTTGGCGCCGATCAGGGTAACAACTTCACCCTTTTTAACTTGAAAACTCAAATCCTTAATGGCATGAATTTTATCATAATAGACATCAATGTTTTCAACTTTTAGCACGTGTTCACCTACTCTCCCAGATAGACTCGGATGACATCCGGATTGTTTTTGGTTTCTTCCGGTGTCCCCTTGGCAATGATTCGTCCGTAGTCCAGTACGACAATGCGTTCACAGATCCCCATGACCAAGTTCATGTCGTGTTCAATCAGTAGAATTGCAATATCAAACTTTTTACGAATCAACTGAATGGTATCCATGAGTTCTTTCGTCTCTTGGGGATTCATCCCCGCAGCGGGCTCATCCAGCATGAGAATTTTTGGCTTTGTCGCCAACGCACGTGCAATTTCAAGTTTTCTTTGCTTACCGTAAGGTAAGTTTCTTGCCAAGTTGTCCGCATAATCGGCCATATCAAATATGTCCAGAAATGCAAGACAAGCTTCTGTGGCGTGTTTCTCATCTGCCCAGTATCTCGGCAAACGGAGAAGTCCTTCAAGCGTTGAGTAATGCAATTCGTTGTGGAATGCGATCTTGATATTATCCAGCACCGTCAAGTCCTTAAACAATCGAATGTTTTGAAATGTTCTTGCCGCACCGGCTCTGACAATTTCATAAGGCTTTTTCCCGACAACACTGCTGCCGTCAATTTTGATATCGCCTTCCGTAGGAATATAAACTCCCGTTAACATGTTGAAAACTGTTGTTTTCCCGGCACCGTTCGGTCCGATCAGACCGACGAGTTCATGCTCGTTGATTTCGAGATTGAAATTGTCTACTGCCCTGAGGCCCCCGAATTGCATGCATATATTTGTTGCTTCAAGTAATGGCATTTTCAATCCCCCTTTACGCTTTTTCTCTTCGTTTTACCGCATCGCGAAGCATTTTGTAGCGGTCATAGATGCCCTGCCATGAAAATTCTTTTGTTCCGAACATACCGATCGGTCGGAAGATCATCATGAGAACCAGAGCAAACGAATACAGGAGCATCCGATAGTCGGAGAAACTTCTGAGCGCTTCAGGCAGTATTGTCAAAATAATTGCCGCAAAGATAGAACCGGTAAGACTTCCCATACCACCCAGTACGACAATAACCAAAATTTCTACTGATCTCATAAAACCAAAGATTTTAGGATCGAGGAACGCCAAATAATGTGCATACAGACCACCGCCAACACCGGCAAAGCCAGCCGCAATGGCAAATCCAAGCACTTTAAAATAAGTGGTTTTGACGCCGACTGCCTCCGCTGCGATTTCATCTTCACGAATGGACACAATGGCACGCCCTTGGCGCGAATGGGTCAATCGGTATAAGACGAGAATGACCAGCGCAGTTACCCAAAATACATTGTCAAAAGTTGCGATGCGTGGAATCCCCGTAAGGCCTTGAGCCCCACCGGTCAAACCACGTAAGTTGTTAATAATGACGCGAATCATCTCCCCAAATCCGAGAGTGATAATCGCAAGATAGTCTCCGCGAAGCCTCAATGCCGGAATACCGATGGCAATCCCTACCAAAGCAGACACAATTGCCGCAGCAATCAGAGAAATAATCAAAATGAGTAAATTCGGCATACCACTGTTTTTTAACGCAATCGCCGTAATGGCGGATACGTAGGCCCCTGCCGCCATAAACCCGGCATGTCCCAAGGTCAGTTGCCCGAGAAAACCGGTGGCAAGGTTCAAGCTGGTCGCAAGAATAATATTAATCATAATGAAAATAATAATGCCCTCATAGTAACGATTGATAACACCTGCCGAAATTAACACTTTGATTCCGGCATAAATAAGCGCAACGACAATGAGATTGATGATGTAATTTTTCAACATTTTTCTGTTCATATTCTACACCTTCTCTTTCTCGTTTTTGCCCAAAATACCTGTAGGCTTAATGAGCAATACGACAATCAAGATGCCGAATACGATGGCGTCTGTCCACTGTGTAGGCAAATACGCTTTTGAAATCGTCTCAACCATCCCTACTGCAAAGCCGCCGAGAACAGCTCCGGGGATAAGACCGATACCGCCGAGAACAGCTGCAATAAAGGCTTTCAATCCCGGAAGAATACCCATTGTCGGATAAACTTGCGTATAGGTAATGCCGTAAAGGACACCACCGAGTGCACCCAGTGCAGAACCGATAGCAAACGTCAACGAAATTGTTTTATCTACATTAATTCCCATGAGCAAAGCCGCATCTTTATCTTCCGATACAGCGCGCATTGCTTTCCCAGGCTTCGTTTTCTTTACAAATACGTCGAGAATCACCATGAAGATGATCGACAGAACCAAGGTAGTCAGTGTAACCGTTCCAACCTGAATCGGTCCGATATTAATCGGATGCTTTGCAATCAGCGTCGGCATAATTTTAGGATCGGCACGGAAAATGACCAGTGCAAGGTTTTGCAGGAACAAGCTCATACCAATTGCTGTGATCAGCAAAGAAATTCTTGGCGCATTCCTAAGAGGCTTATACGCAACGCGTTCGATTACCACACCGAGAACGGCTGCAAGCACCATAGAGATGAGCATGACTGCAACGAAGGGCAAATTTGTTGACACGGCAATCAGAAAAGCAAAATAAGCGCCGGCCATCATAATTTCACCATGTGCAAAGTTGATGAGCTTAATAATTCCATACACCATTGTATAACCCAAGGCGATCAGGGCATATATGCTTCCAACGGACAGTCCGTTGATGAGTTGTTGTAAAAAGAGTACCAAAGGATTTTCCCCCTCGTTCAAATTCAATAGATGTAATTCATTTTTCTCTCATCTGCTGTTTTACGGTCTAAGAATATGAGAAGTGACTGACGCACAACGCGCCAGTCACTTAAAGACACTTTTTCCTAAGGAAAAATCACTTGATTATTCAGCAGAAACTTTGGCTGCAAGTACGTGTTTTCCACCGACAACTTGGATCATAGAAATACTCTTAACCGGGTCGCCATTTTCATCAAATGTGATGTGACCTGTTACATAGTCGCCATCTGTAGCGGCCAATTGAGCAACGATTGCGTCTGCATCCGTAGAGCCTGCTTTTTCGATTGCTTGAGCCATGATATAAGTTGAGTCATAAGCGAGTGCCGCAAGTGCACTTGGCGTTTTGCCCCATTTTGCTTCATAAGCTGAGATGAAGTTTTGAACGATCGGTGCTTCATCTGTATTTGCATAGTGGTTTGCAAAGTAATCGCCTTCGGCAACGTCTGCATAATCCACTTCGATACCATCCCAACCATCTCCGCCGATTGCTACGACATCAAGACCGAGTTCTTGAATTTGAGAAAGGATAATACCGACTTTAGCAACATAGTCCGGGAGGAAGATAACATCCGGATCTGACTCTGCGATTTTAGTCAAAACGGCTTTGAAGTCGGAATCATTTGCCGTATACCCTTCAAAGTTCGTTACTGTTCCGAGTGCAGAGAATTTTTCATTGAACGCTTCTGCAAGACCTTCTGAATACGGGTCTTCAATATTATAAAGCACTGCCGCTTTTGTTGCGCCGAGGTTTTCTGCCGCAAAGACTGCTGCCGTTGAACCTTGGTACGGGTCAGTATAGCATGCTCTGAATACATTTGGAGCGTTGAGTGTTACTTCGCCGTTTGTAGCGGTCGGTGTCAGGACAGGCATGTTGTCCCCGACTGCGATTTCTTTGATACTGAGTGTTTCACCGCTGAATGTACCACCGATGAGTCCGACGATTCCGTCTTGATCTCTCAAACGGTTATAAGCATTGACGGCTTCAGTTTTATCACCTTTACTGTCATAAGCAACGATTTCAACCATAGAACCGTTAATGCCGCCTGCAGCATTGATTTCTTCAGCCGCAAGTTTCGCACCTTCTTCAACAGAAGTACCGTACATACTGTACTCACCTGTGAGTGGTCCGATAACGCCGAGTTTAATCGTTTCACCTGCTGCTGCAGCTGTTGTTTCTCCCGCTGCTGTTGTAGCAGCCGTATCGCTGCTCCCTGAACATCCGGCAAGTGCCGCCATAACGAGCAACAGCATCGCCATAATAATGGATATTTTCTTCATACAAATTTTCCCCTTTCTCATTTTGTGGCACTTCCGTCATTGAGGACAAAAACAAATCGGTTATCAGCCTTTCCTTTTTTTCTATCAACTCAACCCAAAATGTCTTTCTTTGACGGACACCATATACGCTTTAAATATAGACAATATTGTATTTCATATTGACAGAATAATCAATCGATTTTTGTTCAAATGACTTATAAAAATATTTTTTTATGCAAAAAAGAGCGTAGAGGGTTTGCATTTACTATACTTTGTTTGTTTTTTAGCACATAATTGAAACTTGTTTTAATGTTCGAACAATACAACGATATTTTTATTGTTTTGACATTTTGTTAACACTTTGTTGCTGATGTTAAAATTCAGAAAAATGATTTTTTGAAATCCCTTTTTTTAGTGTCTTTCTACGACGGACACTTTATATTTTGTTTCTCCGCGCTTTTCTTTGAAATTCCGCCATTTAGCTACTTTTGCATGTTCAGTGGATGAACCATGTCTTCCGGAACAACGGCTTTATCGAACGCTTCTCCTGTCATATATCCGAGTTGAACCACGGCCTCTTTTAAGGTAAGATTCTCCCGATAAGCCTTCTTGGCAACTTCCGCGGCTTTCTCATATCCAATATACGGGTTGAGGGCAGTGACCAGCATCAATGATTTCTCGAGATTGGATTTTATCACTTCATTGCGCGATTTAATGCCAACGGCACAATTTCGGTTAAACGAATCCATCGCATCCGCGAGCAAATTGACCGACTGTAAAAAATTGTACGCCAGAAGCGGCATATAAACATTAAGCTGAAAATTACCTTGAGAGGCTCCGATGCCAACGGCAACATCGTTGCCCATCACCTGAGCACACACCATCGTCAGCGCTTCAGCCTGAGTCGGATTGACTTTGCCGGGCATAATGGAACTGCCCGGTTCATTTTCAGGAATAGAAAGTTCTCCGATCCCGCATCTCGGCCCACTTGACAACCAGCGCACATCGTTGGCGATTTTGAGCAAATCCGCCGCAAGTGCTTTTAGAATGCCATGAATCAGCACCATGCCGTCCCGACTGGAAAGCGCGTGAAATTTATTTGGTGCCGTCATAAATGCAGTGCCGGTCAGTGCTTCAATCTTTTGAGCGCTCTTTTCCCCAAAGTCAGGGTGCGCATTGAGTCCCGTTCCTACTGCCGTTCCACCGAGTGCCAATTCTCTCAAGTCCTCTAAATTTCGTTTCAGAGCCATTTCGCATTTTGAAAGCATTTCGCCCCAAGCGCTGATCTCCTGCCCCAGTGTAATCGGCGTGGCATCTTGCAAATGTGTTCTACCGGTCTTAACAATATCCGCATAGTCTTCTGAAAGCCGATAAAACGTATTCTTTAAAGTGTCTAAAGCGGGCATCAATTTTTTCTCCACGGATAAAACCGCCGCAATGTGCAATGCTGTGGGAAATGTATCATTTGAACTTTGAGATTTATTGACGTGGTCATTCGGGTGCAATTTCTTTTCTCCCGCAATGGCGTTGCCGCGGTTAGAAATCACTTCATTGACGTTCATATTGCTCTGAGTACCGCTTCCCGTTTGCCATACGGACAACGGGAAATGGCCGTCTAATTGACCGGATAGAATTTCGTCACAAACTTGTGCAATAAGTGCCCCCCGCTCTTCATCCAGCATACCGAGCTCGGTATTGGCTTGTGCCGCAGCTTTCTTTACGATAGCAAAAGCTTCAATAATTTCTTTCGGCATTTTTTCTATGCCGATTTTAAAATTCTCATAGCTACGCTGTGTCTGAGCACCCCACAATTTATCCTTTGGAACGTGCACCGTTCCCATTGTGTCTTTCTCTATGCGGTAATCCATGTTCATCCTCCCACTTGAGTTCAATCGGTTTTCAACAGTATAGCAAAAATCAACTCTGTTTTGTCGCCTTAGCCCGTCTTTTTTTGTACTTATTTTATTTCTTTATTTTAGACACATTTTACACCCTTATAAAATATTTTTAACGCAAGCGTGATACGTTTAAAAAAACAGTCTGAATTGAGGAGGTCGCATGTCAAGACAACATCAGATACTACTAACGCTTTTTTATGCACTCCTGCTTTGCCTAATCGCTTTTTTCTTTCTCGAAACCCTCCCCGAAACGGCAACTGTCCTTTTTCATTAAAACGCGGTATAATAAAATTATTCTCGGATGCTCCGGCGTGGTGATTTATTGGTCATCCGAGAATCCCATGAAAAATATACAGCAGAAATAAAGATACGTGATTGAGAAAGGAAAGCTTTATGAAAAAAATCATCCCTGTTGCGCTTGGCGTTTCCGCTCTTTTACTCGGAGGGCTCCACAACTATAAAAAGGCCGTCGAGCGTTCGGACAAGTCATTTTTGGATCAGGATCCGGCTATGCCGAGTGATACCGTGACACTGGATGCCGATAAAATGACCGGAGACCAGTGGTTTAAAGACGTCGGCGCAAAAGATATTTCTCTTGTCTCTTTTGACGGTTTAAAGCTTCATGCCCTCTATATTCCCTCTGAAGAAGAAAGCAATCGATTTGCATTAATTGCTCATGGCTACAGCGGAAAAGGGCGCAACATGATCAGTGTCGCAAAACTGTATCGGGATAAACTCCACTGCAATATACTGCTTCCGGATGCCCGCGGACACGGTCAAAGCGAAGGCGACTATATCGGATTCGGATGGCACGATCATTTTGATCAGCTCATGTGGCTTCAATACATTTTGCTCAGCCATCCCAAAACTTCAAAAATCGTTTTGCACGGTGTTTCAATGGGCGCTTCAACCGTCTTGATGACGAGCGGCGCACGTGCACTTCCCGAGCAAGTTGCCGCAGTCGTTTCCGATTGTGCTTACACTTCGGCACAGGCAGAACTGGCCTATCAAATGAAACGCTTATACCATATTCCGGCTTTTCCGTTGCTCCAAGCGACGGATTTTTGGACGCGTGTAAAAGCAGGGTATTCTTTTAAGGAAGCTTCCGCACTGGAGCAAGTTAAAAAATCACACGTCCCCACGCTGTTCATCCACGGCGATGAGGATGCATTCGTTCCTTATGAGATGGTTCATGAGCTCTATAACGCATGCCCCGCACCGAAAGACTTGTACATTGTACCGGGCGCAGGCCATGGCAATGCTTATCGCATTGCCGGCGCCGCTTACGAAAAATCCGTCTTAGATTTTGTGGGGCCGCTTCTTTAAAAAGCGGCTTCAACCGAAATCCGGCTTCAAAAAACACAAAAAAACAGAGCTCTGGGAAGCTCTGCGTTTTTCGGCGACATGACGCACCACTGGGATAGCGCGTCATATCGCCGTTTTATTTGAGCACTTCACTTCAGACTGGGCTCCGAAGCGGGCGCAAAAACCACAATTTTTTACAATGTCTTGAGGAAAGCATTTGCCTTCTCAAGAGACTCAAGAACGGATTTTCGACTGGTTGATCCGTAAGAAGCTTTGTTTTCAATAACCGTTTCTATATCAATTGCCGCATAGACATCGGCTTCAAATGCTTCTGAAAATTGTTTCAGTTCTTCCAAAGACAGCGCCTCGATGGTACTGTCTTTTTCAATGCAATAGGCCGTAATCTTTCCTGCAATCGCGTGGCAATCTCTGAAAGAGAGCCCTTTGTGAACCAGATAGTCCGCCAAATCGGTTGCATTTAAAAATCCCTTTTCCACGGCTTTTCTCATATTATCTGCCAAGAATTCAGTATCTTTCAGCATCTCACTGAAAATATCAAGACAGATTTCAACGGTTTCAACCGTATCAAACAACCCTTCTTTATCTTCTTGCATGTCTTTATTATAGGCAAGCGGCAATCCCTTCATCACCGTGAGCAGTGCCATCAGATTGCCGTAAACACGTCCTGTTTTACCTCTGACGAGTTCTGCGGCATCCGGATTTTTCTTTTGCGGCATAATACTGCTTCCGGTTGTAAATTGATCGCTGATTTCAATGAATTTAAATTCTGTTGAAGACCAGAGAATCAGCTCCTCTGAAAATCGACTGAGGTGCATCATAAGAATTGAAGCCGCGCTTTGAAACTCAATGGCAAAATCGCGATCACTCACGGCGTCCATTGCATTATCACTCACTTCGGAAAATCCGAGGAGTTCTTTCAAATACATTCTGTCCGTCGGATAGTTGACGCCGGACATGGCACCGGAACCGAGTGGAAGAACATCCATACGCTCGAGTGCATCGGCAAATCGCGCATAGTCGCGTTTGAACATCTGAAAATATGCCATCATATGAAAGGCCAACCGAACCGGTTGTGCTCTTTGAAGATGGGTGTATCCGGGCATAATGACCTCGACACCGCTCCCGGCAATCTCATAGAGCGTCTCCAAGAGCACAGTGATCTTCGCCATAATGGTTTCCGTTTTACGCATGGTGTAGAGTCTGAAATCCAACGCCACCTGATCGTTTCTGCTGCGTCCCGTATGGAGTTTCTTGCCCAAAGGCCCGATCTTTTCCACGAGAAGCGCTTCAATATTCATGTGAATGTCTTCGTTTTCAAGCGTCAGCGGTGCCGTACCGGCTTCGATTTCGCCTTGCAGTGTCCGAAGTCCCGTAATAATCTGCGCCAATTCTTCTTCTGTCAAGACGCCGATCTTGCACATCATTTTTCCGTGGGCAATCGACCCTTCGATATCTTCCGCAAACAACTTGTAATCAAAGCCAATGGATGCATTAAATTGATCTAACAGTGCATTGGTTCCTTCTTTGAACCTTCCACCCCATAATTTCATACTGTCATACCCTTCTGTGTGTCCTATTTATTCAAATCGTCCATTTCATATTCATAGATTTTTGTGCCTTCACTGTCTTCAATAACAAATCCTTGTCCCGTTACGCTTTGTTCCATCATCGCTTTGATTTTCATAGGAAGCGTGAACAAGTTAATGAAGCCTTCGGCATCGTATTGATTGTAAACTTCATCTTCACCGAATGTAACATAATCTTCGCTGTAGAGTGAATAAGGCGATTGTGAAGCCACTGCAGTACAAGACCCCTTGAACAATTTCAGTTTTACATCACCCGTAACGTGTTCTTGGGTGACATCGATAAATCCGTCGAGAGCCGATTTAAGCGGTGAGAACCACTGCCCGTCATATACCATTTCTGCATATTTGACGCTGATGCCTTTTTTGAAAGACATCGTTTGTCGATCCAGAACCAATTTTTCAAGCGTTTTATGGGCTTCATAGATGACTGTGCCGGCCGGTGTTTCATATACCCCTCTGGACTTCATACCAACCAATCGGTTTTCTACGATATCGATAATGCCTACGCCGTGTTTTCCGGCAATTTTATTGAGGGTTACAATCAGCTCAACCGGTTCAAGTGTTTCGCCGTTGATTTTCGTCGGGATCCCTTTGTCAAAAGAAAGAACCAAAAACTCCGGCTCGTCCGGTCCTTTTTCCGGTGCAACCGACCATTTATAAACCGATGCGGTATGTGCGTTCCAAGGGTTTTCCAAATCGCCGCCTTCGTGGCTGATATGCCAGAGGTTTTCATCTCTTGAATAAATGTCTTTCTTTGTTACCGGAATAGGAATTCCGTTTGCTTCGGCATAATCAATGCAATCTTCTCTGGATTTGAAATTCCATGTACGCCACGGTGCAATTACTTCAAGCTCCGGTGCAAGTGAACGGATACCGGCTTCAAATCGAACTTGGTCGTTTCCTTTTCCGGTTGCACCGTGTGCAATGGCAACAGCGCCTTCTTTTTTTGCGATTTCAACGAGTTTTTTAGCGATCAGAGGACGCGCATACGCCGTTCCGAGTAAATAGTCGTCTTCATAAATAGCACCCGATTTAATGCCTTTATACAGGTAATCCGTTACAAACTCTTTTTTAACATCTACAATGTAAGCTTTACTTGCGCCTGAATTGAGGGCCTTTTTCCAAATAGCATCGTAGGCGTCGTTTTGGCCGACATCAATACAAGCGGCAATGACATCATAATCTTTTTCGATTTGAAGCGCTCTCAAGTAGGTCTCCT
>JASUTA010000055.1 GCA_030445805.1 Clostridiales bacterium | reverse complement strand
AGCGATCCATCAAACCGGCGTCAAACTGTTCAACCATAGCGCGGATATTATCGATGTCACTGAGCATGATCTTAGTGAGATAATCACTCTCCTTGCGATCTTTTGAAAGCTCAAACCGCTGAACGGTCGTCAGTTTTGTCTTGATGGTTTCCTGAAGTTCCCGTTGGAGTTCCGGATAGCCTTCATACCCCAGAGACCCTGCAAATCGAACCACGGTGGACTCACTGATATCAACGTTTTTTCCGAGCGTCGCCGCCGTCATAAAAGCGACCTTGTCATAATTTTGCAAAATATAATCTGCAATTTTTTTGTGACTCTTACTCAATGTCAGATACTGCTGACGAATGCGTCCTAACAAATCTGCGCCCATGTATGCCCCACTTTATATTTGTTTTGCCAGATCATACCCCGCCTGAAGCGCCATCCGGTTCAAATCCTCCGTACCGCGCGGCAGTCGCTTAATGACTGTGGCTTCAAGATTTTCCTGTGAAACGATTTGAGTCAGTCCGACAATCAATCCCAGTGCCACGATATTGGCGACGATTTCTCTGCCGATTTCATGTCTTGCCGTATCGATAATCGGAACCCGAAACAACTTTTTAAGACCCGTTTCCGGAGACAGTTCAACGCTTTCATCAACAATCACCATCGCATCCGAATTGGAAGCGTCAACGTATTTCGCAGCGGCGTCCTGAGTCAGTGCCAAAATGAGATTTGGCCTGGTCACTTTCGGAAAATCAATGATTTCATCACTGATTATTACTTCCGCCTTACTGGCTCCACCCCGCGCTTCCGGTCCGTAGCTCTGCGTCTGTACGGCATTTTTGCCGTCCGCCAAAGCAGCCTCTGCTAATATTATACCCGCTGTAATCAGTCCTTGTCCACCGGAACCTGATAATCTGAGTTCAAGTTGCATTATTTTTCCTCCCTGGCAATACATTAATCCTTCAACCGATCAATAAGCGCATCGTAAAGCGCCGTATATTCGGGTGCATCCACATTGATGAATTCACCCATCAGTTCTTTCCCTTCGCGTTTTTCGGGCGGTAGCTTTTCAGCCACTTTAAAATCAATGTAATGGTCTTTCAGCCAAGTCATCATTTCCACAGCAGAGCCTTTTCTGTTTTTTCGGCCATAATAGGTCGGGCAAACCGCAATGGCTTCGACAAGCGAAAATCCCTTGTGGGCAATGGCCGACTCAATGTATTTATCCATTTGCGTCACGTGGAACGCCGTTACTTTTGCGGCATAAGTCGCGCCTGCTCCGATGGCGAGCTTCGTGATATCAAACGGTTTGTCTATGTTGCCGTAAGGTGCGGTCGTCGCTTTATCGCCTGTCGGCGTCGTCGGAGAATACTGTCCGCCGGTCATGCCGTAGATGTTGTTGTTGAAACAAATCGTCGTCAAGCCGATATTGCGTCTCGCCGCATGGATTAAATGGTTCCCGCCAATCGCAGACAGGTCTCCGTCTCCTGAAATCACAATGACTTCCAGCTTCGGATTGGCAAGCTTAACGCCGGTGGCAAAAGCCAGAGCGCGTCCGTGCGTTGTGTGAAGGGTATTGAAATCCATGTATCCAGGCGCTCTGGAAGAACAACCGATTCCGGATACAATACAAACGTTGTCTTTATCCAGTCCGAGGCGATCAATCGCCCGTGCAATAGACGCCATAATAATGCCGTGACTGCATCCCGGACACCAAATGTGTGGTAACTTATCCATTCTGAAATAAGATTCTGCAAGAGGATGATTCATTTTGCCACCTCCTCAAATGTTTCAATGAGCATTTCCGGAGTAATGACCTCACCGTTTCCCCGTCCCAAAAATTCCACCGGACATCTGCCGCAGGCAATGCGTTCCACTTCGAGTTTAATCTGTCCGTAATTGAGTTCGGTAACAAGAATGCCCTTCACTTTTCCGGCCAGTGCCGACAAGGCTTCTTCAGGAAACGGCCAAAGTGAAATCGGTCTGAAAAGGCCGACTGAATGTCCTTTTTGTCGGAGTACCTTTACCGCCGCCCGTGCCGAACGCGACATACCGCCGTAAGCGAGAATCAACCAATCCGCATCTTCCGTATAAAGCGCTTCATAATCAATGATGTCATCTCGATAAGTAACGGTTTTTGCCATGAGGCGATCCATTAATTTTCTTGCATTTTCCGTACTGTTGCTTGGAAACCCGGTTTCATCGTGCATGAGTCCGGTAACATGATAGCGAAACCCTGATCCGAAATCCGCCATTCTCGGTACGATTTCTCCGGGTTCTACGCCGTACGGATGGTATACATCGCCCGTTTCCGGGCGTTTTCTGTTATAAATCTCAATCTCCGACGGATCGGGAATATCAATTTTCTCACGCATGTGACCCGTAATTTCATCGGTAAGCAAAATGACAGGCACTCTATATTTTTCCGCCAAATTAAAGGCGCGTATCGTCAAATAAAAGGTTTCCGTTACAGAATCAGGCGTCAGGCAAATGATCGGATGATCTCCGTGCGTTCCCCATCTGGCTTGCATGACATCCCCCTGTCCGGGTGACGTGGGAAGTCCCGTACTCGGACCGCCGCGTTGAACATTGACAATGACCAGCGGCACTTCCGCCAAAGCCGCATAACCGATATTCTCCTGTTTGAGTGAAAATCCGGGACCGGAAGTAGCTGTCATGGCTTTTTTCCCCGTCAGCGACGCGCCGATTGCCGCGGCAATCCCCGAGATTTCATCTTCCATCTGAATAAACTTCCCGCCGACTTTCGGCAACCGCTCCGCAGACAATTCCGCAATTTCCGTCGAAGGGGTAATCGGATATCCTGAATAAAAGCGCATGCCTGCCATGAGGGCACCTTCGACACACGCTTCATTGCCTTGTAAAAATTTAATCATGAGTCGCTTCCTCCTAAAAAGATTGCAAAATCAGGGCAGCGCATTTGGCACATACCACATTTAATGCAATTGTCCGGGTCGATCATAGTCGATTTCCCGTTTTCTCCGATAGCGAGTACTTTTTTAGGACAAAAGGCGACACAAATGCCGCATCCTTTGCACCATTCTTGATTGATATGAATGGTTAAATTCTCTTTTTTATCCGTCATGAGCGTCCTCCTTTATTCCCTCTTTCATCATATCACAGGACGCTATTTTTGCAAGAAATATTTCACAAACGACTCATTTGTCTATCGTTTTTGCAATTTATCATGCATAATGTATATTTGGCTATCCGTATAATCGTATACAATATGCCTCTTAACCGCTTTTTACACATGACCGCCGCGGCAAGGACGTTCAAAAAACGCCGGAAGTGTCACCGTATAGGTCTCTGATTCCGCGCTCTTCAGAATTTCTTCAAATGCCATAAAGCCTTCCATGCACGCTTTTGCTTCTATGCCATCCGGGCGCATATCAATGAGAACGGTTCGAATACCCTGGCGGTTAAAATAATTAAGCACAGCGCGGAACAAGCCGTCCCCTATATGCATCCGCCGCATGTCCGGAGTAACGTAAAGTCCTGTGATCAGACCTACGGGCGATCCGACATTCAAACCGTCTTTTTTATGGGTCACTTCCGTTTCCCTTTTTAACGTTTTAAGCGACATGATTGAAAAAGCCGCTGCACCAATCAACGCTTGATTTTCTTCGGCGACAAAAAAAAGAGTCGTCTCGTCTTGAGCGACCCAGGATGTCAATGTCATAATTTCGCTTTGTTCTCCGGACAGCGCCCGTCTAAATGAAATCACCGCAAATCCTCCTTCTTGTTAAAAGCCTCGAGCGCCTGAGAAAAGGACGCCATACTCGGCAGTTCATCCAAATCCTTAAATCCGAAGTTCGCCAGAAAACGATGCGTTGTCCCATAGATCTGAGGGCGCCCCGCGCGGTCAAGTTTTCCTTTGATTTCAACCAATTCCCTTTCCATCAAACTTTGAATCGGCCCATCGGAATTGACCCCCCTGATTTGTTCGATTTCATACTTTGTAATCGGTTGTTTATAAGCCACAATGGCGAGCACTTCAAGTGCAGAATTGGAAAGGCCTCTGCTTCGCGTACTGCCACAGAGTTTTTCGATCGCTTCATAATTTTCCCGGCGCGTTGCAAACCGGTAATGTTTATCGGTTTCTACAATTTGAATGCCACGCTTTTCTTCTTCATAAGTCGCCATCATTTCCGAAAGTAAATTTTCCGCAACTGAGGGGCGAACGTCCAGCACAGAAGCGATTTTACTCAACGAAAGCGGTTCTGCCCATACAAAGAGCAAAGATTCAATAATAGATTTATAGCCGGTCTCCCGGTCGATTCGATCAAGATCAAACGTATTCATGTCTCGCAGTCACTCCGATTTATTTCTTTGAATCAAATGGATTCATTTTTTCTGTTTTCTATAAAAATTTCTTTTGTGAAGGGTTCTTTTCATGCATTGATCGCAGAAATATTCATTTCACCAAAGGTTTGGGTCTGTCTCAGCGAAATGCGCTTGAGTTTAATGAGCTCCAATAATGCGAGAAAAGTCACGATTACTTCTTCTTTGTAATAGACCTCCGCAAACAGGGCTGAAAAAGAAATGTGATGTTGGTGCGTCAGCACTGATTCAATGTAAGCAATTTTTTCATCCACGGTAAAGCGATCCCGTTTTACTTTTGAAAAATAACCTTCTCGTCCGACATCAAATCGATCAATTTTCTCCAAAACGCGTTGAATGGCCTCCGTCAAAAGGTCGAGTTCCATAGCCGTATCCAGTGGTACCTTTTTGGCGTAATCCGAAAGTTCTTCCTGCTCTTTGAAGACCACATTATCCAAGGCACCCTCACGTGACTTCAAAAAAGTTGAAGCCTCTTTAAACTGCTTATACGTCAGCAGTCGATTGACGAGTTCTTCTCTGGGATCATCCGGCATTTCTTCTCCGGCTCCCTCTTCTCCGCTCTTTTCAGGAAGCAACATGCGCGACTTGATTTCAAGCAGTGTCGCCGCCATAACAAGAAATTCCGAAGAAAGCTCCATATCCACTTCCCGAAGGCCGGAGATGGCTTCAAAATACTGCGTCGTAATGCTGACGATCGGTATATCGTATATGTCCACTTCATCCTTTGTAATTAAGTAAAGCAACAGATCCAAAGGTCCTTCAAAGGCACTTAATTTCACATCAATTCCCATACCATTCCCGCTTTATCCACTGTATTTCCCGGTCTTTGTCAAACGATTGCCCACATGCCAGTTCATGAGCAAGCAACGCATCCAGCGCATGCCCCACCGTCGGACCCGATTCCAAACCCAATGCCAAAAGATCCGCCCCGGTCACCGACAGTTGAATGTGACGAAGCGATGTCCAATAAGCCTTAAGAAAATCGGTTTCAAATGAAGTCATTTGACTAAATTGTGTATACAATACCAAAGACTCAACGGTTTTATTATACACTATTTTGTAAGCGGTCAGATAGGTTTTTTCATCTGCCGATTTAAATCCTGAAATGATTTCCTGCCAATCGTTTAAAATCTTCGAAAAGTTTTTCGGTGCGCCTCGCCAAAACGAGTGCTCCGGTTCAAAGAGCGACGCGGCAAAACATAGCCTCTCCCGAAGGTGGAGATCATAAGCCTCTGAAAAGGAACAAATGCGTTCATAAGCGCGTTCCGGCTCTCGATCAAATGCAATGATATCAAGGGATTTTAGGCGCTCTGCAATGGCGACGCCGCCCCGGCCTGTAATAAGGTCGAAAACCAAATCGCGCAGGCGCCCTTTGGCATAGCGTTCAATCGCTCTTTCCGCAACGGCTGATTTGAGTCTTAGGAACGTATCCGCTTCAATGGCGAACCCATAAAGGGTTTCATATTTTACAATTCGAAGCAATCTGGACGGGTCTTCTTCGAACGAAGATGCATGCAAAATGCGCAGTTTCTTTGAGCCGATATCGTCAAAAAAGAGCGGATGCGCCTGAAAGACAGCTTCTTTAAGCGTTTTTCCGTCTCCCGAGACCACCGCATTAAAATGGTCTTCTGTCAGCGGCACATAGGCGGTATTGACCGTAAAATCACGTCGCATCAAGTCCTGAGCAAGAGTTCCCGACATAACGGTCGGCATGCCGTCTCCGGTTGAATAGCATTCCGTTCTGGGAGACGCAATATCGAATTCAACGCTTTCCCCTTTCACCTTTGCCGTATTAAACAACGACTCTTTTGCCAAAACGCCCTCTTCTTCAAGCGCTTCCATCAATTTCCCAAATGCCCCGTCACAGACGATATCAATGTCATTTGACGGGTAACCGAGCATCGCATTGCGCACACAGCCTCCCACGAGAAAAAACCGGTATAAGCCGGTTTTTTGCAAGTCAAGAAGCCGTATGAGAAACGGCTCCGTATGGGCGTTTAATTGATTTTCACTGGATAATCTCGTAGACATACTTCAATGCCTCCGGCGCTTCTTTTCCAAATTGATAAGCCGACTTAACCGTCTCGACGGCTTCGTCAACAGCATCTGAATTGGTATGCAGAATACAGAGAACATCCCCCACTTTGACATGGGTTCCTATTTTTGCTTTAAGGGTAATGCCGGCGGCATAATCGATCGGGTCTTCTTTTTTTCGTCGCCCCGCACCGAGCATCATGGCTGCGATGCCTATTTTTTCAGCGTTAAATCCGGTGACATACCCCTCTGTTTCAGAGAGGACTTCAATGTGTCTCGACGCTTGAGGCAATTTTTCGGGATGATCGATGACATCGGTATCTCCACCTTGAATGGCAACCAATGTCTTCAACTTTTCGATGGCTTCTCCCGAACGAATCAATGCCTCAAAGTGAATTTTTGCTGCATCCATGTCTTCAAAAGCACCGCCCAATACAGCCATTTCAGAAGCGATGGTCAAAGCAACTTCCGTTTCATCCACTGCCCCGAATCCGCTTAAGACGTCAATGGCTTCGCGCACTTCATTGGCATTTCCCACTTCATGTCCGAGCGGCTGATCCATATTGGTAATCACGGCAACCGTCTTTCTGCCGAGTGCTTTCCCGATATTGACCATTGTTTCAGCGAGCACCCTCGCATCTTTCAACGATTTCATAAAAGCACCCGAACCGACTTTAACATCCAAAACAATGGCATCCGCACCGGACGCGATCTTTTTGCTCATAATAGAACTCGCAATGAGCGGAATGCTGTCAATTGTGCCCGTTACATCTCTCAAAGCGTAAATTTTCTTGTCTGCCGGCGTCAAATCTCCCGACTGCCCGACAATTGCCATTTTGTATGTGTTGACATTCTCAATGAATTTTTCGGGCGTCAGTTCAATTTGGAATCCTTTGATGGACTCCAGTTTGTCCACGGTTCCGCCCGTATGACCCAGGCCGCGACCCGACATTTTTGCCACCGGAATGCCGACGGAAGCCACAAGCGGCATGACGATCATGCTGATTTTGTCTCCGACACCCCCGGTTGAATGCTTGTCTACTTTAACGCCGTGTATTTTCGAAAGGTCGACCTGTTCACCCGAACGGACAAACGCATCCGTCATATCCGCAATTTCTCTGCTATCCATTCCGACAAAATAAATGGCCATAAGCAGTGCGGAAATTTGATAATCCGGAATATCGCCCTTTGTATAGCCGAGCACCATGAAATCAATTTCTTCTTTTGTCAGTGCCCCGCCGTATTTCTTTTTATTGATGACATCTACTGCACGCATTTTATCCCTCCAAAAGCGATGATACTTATCTCGATACCGATGCGATTCTTATTAGACCATTTCAACGATACGTTTCACCAATTGAATAAACGTATCCTGAACGCGTTTTGCCGTCTCAACGACTTCCGCGTGGTTGAGTGCCGTTTTTTGTATGCCTGCCGCCATATTTGTGATACAGGAAATGCCCGTCACTTTTATACCCATATGAGCTGCCGTCAGCGCTTCAGGTGCGGTTGACATGCCTACGGCGTCTCCGCCCAAAAGCCCTGCGAGACGCACTTCGGCAGGCGTTTCATAAGAAGGACCCGTAAAGTAAAAATAAACGCCCTGTTTTAATCCGATGCCCATTTCTTCGGCTGCTTTAAGCACTTTGGCATTGAACTCGGCATTGTAAATATTAGAGGCATCCGGGAATCTGGGGCCATACTCGGAAAGGTTAGGACCCATTAAAGGGCTGACGCCCATAATATTGATCTGATCGGAGATCAGCATCAGCGTTCCGCCTGAAAAATCGCGATTGACACCACCTGCCGCATTGGTTACGATAAGGTGCTCTACGCCAAGGGCTTTCATAACGCGAACAGGAAAGACCACTTCTTGCATCGTATACCCCTCGTAATAATGAAAGCGGCCTTGCATGGCAATCACGCGTTTACCCATGAAGTAGCCGACTGCAAATTGCCCGGCATGTCCTTCTACTGTAGACACGGGAAAATACGGAATGGTCTCATAGGGAATGTGCACAGGTGATTCAATATAATCGGCGACAACACCCAAACCCGACCCTAAAATCAATCCGATCTCAGGCTCAAAAGGCAATTTGGTCTTGATAAAATCCGCCGCTTCTCTGATTTGTTTTGTGTGTTCTTGCTCCGATAAGTACGCCATCTTCTCCTCCGTGGATGCTATTTTAAAATATCGTTTTTAAAGCTTGTTCCATATGCTGTCGCCTCTATGCCGAACATATCCGCCACAGTTGCCGCAATATCCGAAAAAGTCTTGCGCGTTCCGATCGATGCGCCGCCTTTAACCGGCGTTCCGTATACGAGAATCGGGATGTACTCACGGGTATGATCGGTGCCTTTATAAGTCGGATCATTGCCGTGGTCGGCCATAATAATCAAGACATCGTCTTCGTTCATAGCGTCCATCAATTCCGGCAAGCGGGCATCCATTTCTTCAATGGCTTTTCTGTAACCGTCCACATTGCGTCTGTGACCGAATTTTGCGTCAAAGTCAACGAGATTGGTAAAGAGAATGCCTTTAAAAGGCGTTTTGAGAAAACGAATGGTTTGATCGACGCCATCCATATTACTCTTCGTGTGCACGTCTTCCGTAATGCCTTCGCCGTCAAAGATATCGACGATTTTGCCCACGGCTTTTACTTGCAATCCGGCTTCTTTTGCATGATCCAAAACGGTTTTCCCAAAAGGTTTTAAAGAATAGTCACGTCGATTCGGCGTTCTTTCAAAATGACCCGGCGTTCCGACAAATGGGCGCGCAATAACTCGGGCAACTTGATCATCGCCGCGGAGAATTTCACGCGCAATTTCACACATTTCATACAAGCGCTCGAGTGAAACAACGGATTCATGTGTGGCAATTTGGAAAACACTGTCCGCAGAGGTATAGACGATCGGATTTCCGGTACGCATATGCTCTTCTCCGAGTTCTTCTATAATTTCGGTTCCCGAAGCCGGTTTGTTGCACAGCACCTTGGTTCCGGTTTGTTTTTCGAAAGCGTCAATGATGTGTGGCGGGAACCCGTCCGGATAAGTCTTGAAGGGTTTTTCTATATAGAGACCCGCGATTTCCCAGTGCCCGGTTGTGGTGTCTTTTCCGTTGGAGGCTTCCATCGATCGCCCGTAGGCCCCGATCGGCTCCGAAACCCCTTCAATGGCATCCAGCCCTTCTATATTACCGATTCCCAACTTTCTCAAATTAGGAATTTCAAAATGATCGGCGGATTCCGCAATGTGCCCGAGTGTATTGACGCCGATGTCGCCAAATTTTTCGGAATCCGGCAAAGCCCCGACCCCTACGCTGTCCATTACAAATAATATAACTCTGTTTACCATAATTCAGCCTCCCGATATGCACTTATTTTTTTACAGTCGAATAAAATGAGAGCCGTTTCAGGCTCTCGGATGGGTTTTCTCATAAATCTCTTTGATTTTGACATTGGACATTTCCAGATACATTTGAGTTGTCGACAAGTCCGAGTGCCCCAGCATTTCCTGCACTGCCTTTAAGTCCGCACCGTTCTGGACAAGATGCAGAGCAAAAGAGTGCCTCAACGTATGAGGGGTAATGGACTTTTCAATCCCCGCGGCTTCGGAATAGCGCTTGATCACTTTCCAAAAGCCCTGTCTGGAAATGCGGTTCCCGGAATAATTGACAAACAGCGCTTCTTCATCTTCATTTACAAGATGTCCTCTTCCGTCCTCCAAATAGAGCTCCACCGCTTTTGAAGCCATGTTCCCCAGAGGAATAACTCTGGCTTTGGAACCGCTTCTGCAACGAATATAGCCCATCGTCGTGTTGATGTCGGAGAGGTTAAGCGCCACCAATTCCGAAACCCGAATACCGGTTGCGTAAAGCAACTCGATCATCGCCTTGTCGCGTTTCCCGATGGCCGTCTTTGAATCCGGGCTGGAAATCAGGCGTTCCACTTCCTGCAAAGACAGCACTGCAGGCATCTTTCGTTCAGAGCGGGGAGCATCTAATTCGAGTGCCGGATTATGAGTTATATACCCATTGTTGTGTAAAAATCCATAAAAATTTCGTATGGACGTAATATTTCTAGACAGTGTCGCATTGGCTTTCCCCTGTGCTTTCAATCGGTTGATATACGAAAGAAGATCTGCATAAGACACGTTTTCAAAAGATTGAATATTCTTTTCGAATAAAAAATTTTTAAAAAACTTCAGATCCCTTTCATAAGATTCCACTGTGTTATCAGAAAGCTTCTTGTGTTCAATTAAAAATGTCTGAAAATTCCTCAGGTGATTTTCCATATGCAACCCCTTATTATTTTAACCCATTCTAAAACTTTAAAAAGTCTTTGTGTCTATTTTTGTATAGTTTTTACAACTTTGAGGCCTTTAATCGTTTTTTGTGCACGTACATGGCTTCATCAGCCTCGTGAACCAGCTGCATGACATCCGGATGATGCTCGGATTCATACTGCCTAAATCCTATGCTGGCACTTACCTTAAAAGGATAAATCCCTTCTACGTTTGCCTCGATAAATTCCTCATTGATTCGATTCCATACTTTTTTGGCCTGAAACAGATTACACTTTCGAAAAACCAACATAAATTCGTCTCCCCCAAGACGTGCAATAATGTCAAATTCCCGTAAGTTTTTCTGTACAATATCGGTCACCGCTTTGATAAGTCTGTCGCCCTCATGGTGTCCATAACGGTCATTGACGACTTTTAAATCATTGATGTCTATGTATGCAATGGTCAGATCGTATTTTCTGAGAGAAGCGGACATCATCTCTGTTCTCAAATGAGACAACCCCGCCTCACGGCTGAGTACCCCCGTCATCTGATCGGTTTCTGCTTTGTATTTATAATTTTCAAGGTTGTTGTCGACAATAAACAGTCGATTGATCAAAACGACAACACTTAACGTCAGAATGGTAGAGATCAAATAATTCAAGATGACATACATAATCACCGGAAGTGAACTCAGCAATCCTGAGGATACGATTTGAACAAGACTTGAAAAATTAAAGCGCTGGCAAAAGAGAATCAAGGTAAAAACCAACAAATTGCTGACGAGTAACGATCGACCGTACATCTGATTAAAGGTAGTAATTTTTCTAAAAATCCGCATAATCAGCTGATAATACTTGAGAACAAAGAACAGCATCACCCAGTAAAGAATGGCCGATGAAACATGCGGCAGAATGAAGAGTTTCCTGAAATCAAAAAGCTGTCTGAAAATCAGCAGCTCCACATTTGCACTGATCATTGAAGATAAAATGAAAATCAAGTACCAAAATAGAACAGATATCGCGGAGACGAAAGTGGTGTTTCCATAGAAAAAACGCAACATCAAAATCAAGACGCCAGAAAGGAGCAACGTCCCGTTGAGTTGGGAAAGATCTATAAAGTTCAGCAGTATCGCCAACAGCACCGCAGTGGTCAAATGTCTTCTGGTCGGTCCTTCCTTAAACTTCGGCACAATAATCGTCATGGCGTACACAATGGATAAAGCGCCGGAAAAGGAAAACAGCACCCTAAGCAAAATGTCCATCTCTTACCTCTTATCCCCTATGCGATTTGATTTTATCTGCATAATTCAGCATTTCGATCGCATGTTTTTTTGTCGTTTCCGTCATTTCCATTCCACCGACGAGTCGTGCGATTTCACCGACGATCTGTTCATTTTCCAACGCTCTAATTTCCGTTTCCGTCAAATCGTCTTCACTCTTTTTATTGATGACAAAATGACGGTCTCCGAATACGGCAATTTGAGGCAAGTGTGTGATACAAATAACCTGACTGTATCTGCCGAGCGCATAGAGTTTTTCCCCGACTACATTGGCCGTAATGCCGCTGATGCCGGCATCGATTTCATCAAATATCAAAGACGGAATGGCATCGCGATGACCCTGAACAATTTTGATGCCCAACATAATTCGCGAAAGTTCCCCTCCCGAAACGACTTTTTTTAATGATCTGAAAGGTTGACCGGCATTGGTCGAAATCGTAAAATCCACTTCGTCAACGCCATGAGTTGTGGGTTTCCCGTTTTCGAGTTCAATTTTGAGTTTTGCCTGAGGCATATTGAGTTCGGCAAATTGCGTCATCAAGGCTTTTTCAAGCGATTCTGCGGATGCTTTTCGCGCCGCCGACAAAGTCACAGCATCGCGCATATAAGCGGCACTGACTTCTTGATATGCTCTTTGAAGCGTTTCGATGGTCTCATCAATCTGTCGGAGACCGGATAATTCCTCGGAAGCCCGATCCGCAAAAGCCAAAATTTCATCTATTGTCTTACCATATTTGCTTTTTAATGAATTAATTTGATCCAATCGACGTCCGATGGTATCCAGTCGCTCCGGATCCGTTTCAAGAGATGCCTTATAGCGATCAACATCTTTTGATAAGTCATCCATCAAATAAAACAATTCTTTAAACCGCTGAGCGAAGGATTCCAGTCGTGCATCATACGAAACCAAGCGATCCATTTGGCCCGCAAGTGAAGACGCGGTCGATGTTGCGCCTTCGTCATATGCGCCGGTGAGCCAAGATTCTGCCCCTTCGATTACTTCAGAAATTTTTTCCGCATGTCGGGCAAAATCAAATTCCTGCTCTAGTGCATCATCTTCACCGGATTTCAGACTTGCCGCTTCGATTTCATCCACTTGAAACGACAAAAAATCCATTCTTCTGTTACTGTCACGTCTCTTTTCTTCGAGTTCGGTCAATTCCTTTTCAATGGCATCCATACGCTCGAATTCGGACGCAACGGCAGATAAAACCGACCCGTCAATCTCCGCATCGAGAAGGGCCAGCTGTTCTCCTTTTAGAAAAAGTTGTTGATTGTCATTTTGGCCGTGCAAATGAATCAGATGTTCTGAAAGCGTCTTTACCTGATTAAGCGTCGCAATCTGTCCGTTAATGCGAGAAAGATTTTTTCCCTTTTGCTGAATTTCTCGGGAAATTTGCAAAACACCTTCATCCGTAGGAAAACCCCATTCAATGAGCAGCGCATTGGCCGGCTCAGTCGTGAAGAAAGCAGCACGAACAAAAGCGCTCTCTGCGCCGATTCGGATGACTTCTCTACTTGCCTGTCCACCCATCACCAGCTCAATCGCGCCCAAGATCATAGATTTTCCCGCACCGGTTTCACCGGTAATGACGTTGAATCCCTCTTTAAATTCAATTTGCGCCTGACGAATCAGAATGAAATCCTTTATTTGGAGTTCAAAAAGCATAACGCCCCCGTAATCAGACCAATAATTCTTTGAATTGCTTCATCAATTCCTGTACTTTTTCGGAATCTTTGATCGCCAAAAAAATCGTATCGTCACCGGCAATGGTACCGACGATGTCTTTCATGTTCAGAGCATCTATGGAAACTGCCGCCGCACTCGCCGATCCAACAAGGGTTCGAATGACAATTAAATTCCCGGCATAGTCAATAGACGTTACCGAATTTCTGAAAATTTTTAAGAACCGCTCGTTGACCACGCCTTCCTTTTCGCGAATGGAAGCGTATTTGTAGCGTCCGTCTTTGGTCAGGACTTTAATCAGGCGCATTTCTTTGATGTCTCGTGAAACCGTTGCCTGAGTCACTTGGAATCCTGCTGCTCTGAGTTCAGAAGCCAACTCATCCTGCGTCTCGATGTCCTTCTCGTCGATAATCTCAAGTATCTTCGTATGCCTAGAATATTTCATCGCTTTCCCCCTAATGGTTACATTATATTACATTAAGCGCTTATAGTAAAATTATTTTTCTATGTTAGCTTTCAACTTTCAGTGCGGCGTGCGCTTCTTCAACACAAGCCTTCGCATCAATTGCGACATCTTCGTTTCCGCTTGCCGAAGCATAGGCTAAAAACTCAATATTCCCCTTTGGCCCTTTGATCGGTGAATACGTCAAGGCTTTGACACCAAAGCCCAGCGTCTTCGCCTCTCCGAGCACACGTTCCAGCACTTCCTGATGCACTTTGGCGTCCTTAACGACACCATGCTTTTTCACTTGTTCCCGTCCTGCCTCAAATTGCGGTTTAATGAGAAAGACCAACTCTCCTTCTTCGGCAAGTAAAGCTTTGGCTACCGGCAAAACCAATGACAATGAGATGAACGACACATCAATGCTGATGAAGTCAATCGGTTCTCCGATGGTTTCTGCTGTCACGTAGCGGATATTGGTACGTTCCATATTGACGACACGCGGATCGTTTCTGAGCTTCCAGTCCAATTGTCCGTAACCGACGTCCACCGAAAAGACTTTTCTGGCACCGTTTTGGAGCATGCAATCCGTAAAACCACCGGTTGAAGCACCGATATCCATACAGACTTTATCGTCCAGTCGAATCGGCCAAAGCGACATGGCCTTTTCGAGTTTAAAACCACCTCGACTGACATAGGGCAAGGCATTACCCCTGATCTGGGCGGTGGGGCTGACCCTTCTTCCCATTGTCCTGATTCTGTTGCTTATGGCCTGGAAGCAGGTGGCGGCGGACCTCAGCGGTC
>JASUTA010000054.1 GCA_030445805.1 Clostridiales bacterium | reverse complement strand
GAACAACTGAGAGAGGGTTGCATCGATTTCGTCATTTCTAAAACAACGTCAAGGTGCAATCACTCGAATAGGCGGCTTTTGTGACTTCATCGTACGCACTTGAATCGGAGAAGTCTGCGTTCTGAGCAAGAGGTCCTCCGTAATATAAAAGGTATCCGACAAACTTCTCGACGGATGGTCTATCGGCGCATTCAGTGCATCAAAGTTGTGATAAACCGTTTCAACTTCCGGTCCCTCGGCGATTTTAAAGCCCATTCCGAGGAAAATTTCCTTCGCTTCGTCGAGTGCCACATTCAGCGGGTGCTTATGGCCCCTCAAAATGCGTTTTGCCGGCATAGTCACATCGATGTGTTCTTCCTCCAAACGCGCTTCGAGCTCCATTGTCTTCTTGCTCTCTTTGGCATTTTCCAATTGCCCTTCAATCTCTTCTCGGACATCATTGGCAATTTTTCCGATCACCGGTCTCATGTCTTGAGAAAGATCTTTCATATTTTTCAGAATTGCTGTCAATTCCCCTTTTTTACCCAGGTATTTGACGCGCAGCGCTTCGAGATCTTTCAGATCCTTAGCCAGTGTGATTTCTTCCTTTGCCTGTTTCATCAACCGTTGCAAAGACTCCTTCATAGTTCTACCTCCATTACACTCTATTCGAGCCCGGTCGCCTGTATTTTGACAACCGAACCTGCTTTTGATTCACCGGGCCACGGAATTTTGGGCAATAAAAAAACCGCCATCCTCAAAGGGACGGAGGTCATTCCGCGGTACCACCCAATTTAGTCGATTGAAACGACTCTCTTGACGGCTTTAACGCACCACACGGCATCCCCTACTGGTTTCAGGGATACATCTCCTGAGTGAACTTCAATGTCTTCCGCCAGGCGAGCTTCCACCGATCGCTCCCCTCTCTGAATGGCTTTAAACACTTACTCTCTCCATCACAGATTTTAACAAACTTTATGTTATGATATCACAAATCCATCGCTTCAACAAGTGCCTTTTTTGTCATGGCGGAGCGCATGCGATAGATGCAAATTCCTGCCGCCACTGCAGCGTTGAGGGATTCCGCACCGCCATAAATCGGTATCTTGATGCACACGTCGGCCGCCGATAGAAGCCCCGGGTCGATTCCCTGTCCTTCATTGCCGATCATCAGGCAATTCTTTTCGCCATAACAAGCATCCTCATCATAATCTCTGGAATTTTCAAGTGCTGTCGCAATCACACGATAGCCGCTCTTTTTAATCCACTCAACGGCCTCAATCGAATTTTCAAGAAAGATCAGCCTGACATTTAAAATCGATCCGGCCGTACTCCTCAGCACTTTTTCATTATAGGGGTCAACGCATCCCTTTGACAGCAATACTGTTGCCACTCCTGCGGCATCCGCCGTGCGTATAATCGTCCCCATATTGCCGGGATCCTGTATCCGGTCGAGCAAAATCAAAGCGTTCTCTTTTCTTTCGGTTTCCGCTTCTTTCAAAAACCGCTCGAGGGGTATTTCCGCTTTGCGCTTCATGACGCCCAGAACCCCCTGCGTGTGTTCCGTTTGTGCCAACGAATCAAAGACAGCGTCTTCTACGCAGTATATCTCCGTTTCGGGAAGCGTTTCCGCCACCTGCGAATAGATACTCTGTTTCACCAAAACGGCTTCACAGAGATGCCCTTTTCCAACGGCCAGAGAAACAAACCGCAGACCTTCCAAAAGATAAGCGGATTCTCTGTCACGATACTTTTTTTGCGTCAGCTGTTTGACACGCTTGATCATCTTATTCTGAGCCGATGTGATTTCCGTCACGAAACTCTCCTATATCTTTTTCAAATCATCGTTGTGACCGATAACGACCAAAACATCATCTTTCAGTAGAACGCGGTCCGGTTCGACGTTGATGTCCATATCATCGCCGCGACGAATCGCGATCACGGATATCTGATACGTACGGCGCATGTTGATCTCAACAAGGCTCTTTCCGACCCATGCGTCTTTAACGCTGATTTCCAAAATACTGTATTCGGGAGAAAGGTCTATGAGGTCCAGAACATTGCCCGAAAGCAAACTCTTGGCAACTTTGATCCCCATTTCTTTTTCAGGGAATACCACGCGATTGGCACCGATCTTATAAAGCACTTTTGCATGATACGGATTCTGTGCCTTCGCCACGATAAATTTAACCCCGAGTTCTTTGACCATCAATGTCACCAAAATGGACGACTGAATATCAGACCCAATGGTGATAATGGCCACATCAAAGTTCCGTATGCCCAAAGCCTTTATGGCATTTTCGTCCGTCGCATTGGCCTGAACGGCATAGGTTACTTTATTTGCAATGTTTTGAATGATTTCTTCATTCTCATCGACTACCATCACTTCACTGCCCATTTCGGCCAATTTGACTGCGACGCTCTGTCCAAAGCGGCCACAACCGATAACTACAAATTGTTTTGCCATAAAAAGCCTCCAATTTACGCATTTTTTATTGCAAGCCTATCCGACGATCACTTTGCCTTCCGGATAGCGAATGAGAGATTTCGAAGATTGTGAGCGGTTGCTGATCGCAAACACAATGGTCAGCGGGCCGACTCTGCCGAAAAACATCAGCAAAATAATGATAAATTTTCCCGCTGCCGAAAGCAGTGAGGTAATCCCAAGCGACAACCCAACGGTTCCAAAGGCGCTGATCGCTTCAAAAGCCAATGTTTCAAACGAAAAATTCGGTTCTGCGACAACGAGTGCAAGCAGCATAAAGGATACCCATAGAATCGAAACGAGGAAGATGGCCAACCCGCGATCGACGTTCTGTCTTGAAATCCGACGCCTTGAGAATTCAATGTCTTCTTTTCCGGAAAAAACGGACGCGATGGATAAAAGCACAATCGCGAAAGTCGTCGTCTTAATACCACCCGCCGTAGAACTCGGAGAGCCCCCGATAAACATGAGCATCATCGTCAACAATTTTGTGGACGTATTCATTTCCGCCATCGGCAAACTGTTAAAGCCCGCCGTTCTCGGCGTTACCGAGTGAAAAAACGAGGCAAGTAATTTACCCGGGAGACTGAAATTCCCGATGGTTTGAGGATTCGTAAATTCCAGACCGAAGACCCCGACAAAACCCACGACCAAAAGAAGCCCCGTCATCGTCAAAACGACCTTACTGTGTAACGTCAATCGCTTAAATGTCTGCGTTCTTGTCAGGTCGGCCAAAACGGCAAAACCCAAACCGCCGATAATAATCAGAGCAGACACAACCAGCATCACCAATGGGTCTGTGGCATAATTCACTAAACTGACGCCATTGCCCATAATATCAAACCCGGCATTGCAAAATGCAGATACCGAATGGAAAATCGCATAGTAGATCCCGTTTTTGGCACCCATTTGTGGGATAAAGCGAATAGAGAGAAAAATGGCCCCGACCGTTTCAAAAAAGAAAGTCATCAACACAATATTTCGGGTGAGTCGAATAACACCGGAAATTGAAAATTGGTTGAGTGCTTCTTGCATCAGCAGACGGTTTTTTAGACCGATCTTTTTACCGAGTAATATAGCCCCCATCGTCGTCATGGTCATGAAGCCCAAGCCGCCGATCTGAATCAACACCAAAATAACGGTTTTCCCGAAAACGCTCCAGTAAGTCCCTGTATCGACGACGACAAGACCCGTAACGCAAACCGCCGACGTCGACGTAAATAACGCGTCAATAAAAGCCGTCGTATGTCCAACCTGGGTACTGATCGGGAGCATCAGGAGAAATGTGCCGACCAATATCGTCACAGCAAAGCCGATTACCAAAATTTGAGCCGGTTTGAGCCCCGTATTTGTCATGAAATTCATATATGCCGCATTTCGGCGATGGCGCTTCTTCATTTAGAAGTCCTCTCTATCTTTAATCTTCACTATGATATTCTACCAAATGTGATTTGAAAAAGCAAAACATACGCATAAAAAAATCAGGGGTCCGCAGACTCCTGAATCACAAAGCGTATATACACCATTCTCTTGAACAGACATTGCGTCCGTCTTATTTTACGCTAATGAGTTTTACCGCACCGTGTGGGCAATAGTTGATACACTTTCCGCATCCGATACAAAGTGATTCATCGATCGTAGGTGCGGCAAACATGCTTCCCTTTACAGCATGTACCGGACATACGCGTTTAACCGGACAAAACGGAGAACGGTCACATCGCGCTTCATTGATAACAGCCACTTTTTTCGCCATAATTTTCACCTCACTTTTAAACTTTACTTGCTCATTATACCCCCCTCCCTAGGGGGTGTCAATGTTTATTTTGCAGTACATAACGCCCCTTTATATGCAATCAACTTCTTAATCCTTGAAATTTAGAAATCTGAAAAATGCTTTTTTTAAAAATAAAAAGACTGCAATCCTATGAATCACAGTCCTTTTAATGGCCTTTTACGCCATTTTCTGATTTTTATCGATTTTTATTTTGAATCGATTTTTGTTTTGAATCTATTTTGTATCCCCTAATTTTATCCTCTATTTACCTTGCATTTGAGCTTGGAGCGCCGTAAGGGCAACCGTACCGACGATATCATCGGCAAAGCAACCTCTTGAAAGGTCGTTAACCGGCATTGCAAGACCTTGGCAAAGCGGTCCGTAAGCATTTGCACCTGCAAATCTTTGAACCAGTTTGTATCCGATATTACCGGCATCAAGGTCAGGGAAAATCAAAACGTTAGCTGTTCCTGCCACTTTTGAATCCGGAGCTTTTTTCTTACCGACTGATTCGATAATAGAAGCATCCAGTTGGAGTTCTCCGTCCAAAGCCAGTTCAGGTGCCAGTTCTTTTGCGATTTTAGTCGCTTCAACGACTTTGTCCACATCTGCATGAGAAGCAGAGCCTTTTGTCGAGAAAGAAAGCATTGCGACACGAGCCGGTTGATGTACGAGAGATTCAAATGTTTTTGCAGAACTGAGCGCAATATGAGCCAATTCTTCAGAATTCGGATTCGGATTGAGTGCACAGTCACCGAATACAAAAATGCCTTCTTCACCCAATGTACAGTTCGGAACTTCCATCAAGAATACAGCAGAAACCAATTTTGTTCCCGGTGCTGTTTTCAGGATTTGAAGTGCCGGTCTGAGTACGTTAGCCGTAGAGTTTGCCGCACCGGCAACCATACCGTTGGCAAGACCCATTTTTACGAGCATAACGCCGAAGAAAAGTTCGCTCTTCATCAGAATATCTTTTGCTTCATCAGTCGTCATACCTTTGCTTTTTCGGAGATCTGCCAGCTTTGCAGCCATCTCTTCCATCTTTTCGCAGTTCTTCGGGTCAATGAATGTTGCTTTTTCCAAATTCCACTCGCCTGCATTTGCGGTGATTTCAGCTTTGTCACCGACTAAGATAATGTTGGCAATGCCTTTTTCCAAGACTTTGTGAGCCGCTTCCAGGGTTCTTAAGTCATATGCCTCAGGCAGTACAATGGTTTGCACATTGCTTTTTGCCACTTCAATCACTTTGTCTAAAAAAGCCATGATACACACTCCTTTTCCTAGTATACTTACAAGATTATTATATTGCATTTGACCGGTGCATACAAGTTCACGAGTGTAAATACCCATGGTAATAAAAATAGCCTGTCTTGACCGCATCAGCCAACGTAAAAAACCGCGGCATTAAACCGCGGTTTCAAACACTTATAAATGCTCTTTTGCAACCGTTACGAGCTTTGCAAAATCTTCAGGATTATGAATGGCCATTTCAGAAAGCATTTTTCGATTGATATCGAGGTTTGCTTTTTTAAGACCGTTCATGAATTTTGAATAGCTTAATCCGTTAATGCGCGTAGCGGCATTGATACGGGCAATCCAAAGTTTTCTAAAATCTCTTTTTCTCAATTTTCTGCCAACATATGCAGAGCGCAGAGAACGCATAACTGCCGGGTTTGCTGCTCTAAAGACCAAGCTCTTTTGGCCGTAGAAACCTTTCGCCAGTTTTAATACTTTTCTATGTTTTTTCTTGGCGTTAACGCCACCTTTTACTCTAGCCATTTAAAAAAACCTCCTCCAACTCTCTTATAAATAAGGTAATAAAGTCTTAACGCGTTTCATATCCGATTCGCTGACTGTTGTCGATTTTCTGAGTCCTCTTTTACGTTTGGATGTTTTTTTGGTTAAAATATGGCTCGTAAACGCCTTACTTCTCTTGAGTTTTCCACTCCCTGTTTTTTTAACTCTTTTAGCAGCACCGCTGTGTGTCTTCATCTTTGGCATTTTACTGCTCCTCCTTCCGACTTTTTATTTCTTAGGTGCATAAAATGCAACCAAGCTTCTGCCTTCCATCTTTGCCGGTTTTTCAAGATCTCCGGCTTCTTCTATCGCTTCCGAAAAACGTTTTATCACTTCATAGCCCTGCTGAGTGTATCCCATTTCGCGTCCTCTGAATCTTAATGAGACTTTCACTTTGTCACCGTTGAGCAAGAACTTCGAAGCACTTTTCGCCTTTGTCTCCAAATCATTCTTTTCGATATTGAGCCCAAGACGCACTTCTTTCAAAGTTGCGCTTTTTTGCTTTTTACGCGCTTCTTTATCGCGTTTTTGCTGCTCATATCGGAATTTACCGTAGTCCATGATTTTGCATACCGGCGGTTTGGCGTTCGGGGCAATTTTAACAAGATCAAGCTTTTTCTCCACAGCAAGCTGGTAAGCTTCTTTGCCGGACATAACGCCTAATTGTTCTCCTTCATCCCCAATCACTCTCACTTCAGGGTCGCGAATTTCTTCATTAATTTGAGCTGCTTTGATAAGATACACCTCCTGGTTAGAAATAAAAAACAGCGGATGATCATTCATCCGCCGTTAACTGCATGACATACACATATAAAATGCGTTAAATCAGTAAAACGTAACCATATGAACTCAACGTTATATGGTGAGAAGCGGACTTCTTCTTCATCTGGTCAAAACGACCTCTATAAATATACCATAGGTTCTTCGCTCTGTCAAATCCTTATTTTTGCTTTTGCACGGCATTTTTTCATTGAACTTTGGCTTCAAATTTCGTTTGCAAGGCACGCTCTGAAATTTCGGCAAGCAACTTGTCGGTGAATTCATCTAAGCTGAGGCTTCCCAATTCGCCGATGTCTCTCGAACGAACCGACAATTTGCCGTCTTCAACTTCCTTGTCTCCGATGACAATCATATACGGACTCTTTGAAAGCTGCGCTTCTCTGATTTTATAACCGATCTTTTCAGCACGCTCGTCGAGATCCACGCGAAGCCCTTTGGCTTTCAGTGCATCGACAATCTGCTGTGCGTATTCGATATGTCTGTCTGCAATCGTAAGCAGTTTGACTTGTATCGGCGCCAGCCAAGCCGGGAATTTTCCGGCGTACTCTTCAATCAAGATTCCAAAGAAACGCTCAATACTGCCGTAAGCCACACGGTGGATCATAATCGGGCGGTGTTTTTCACCATCTTTTCCGATGTAGGAGATATCAAACCGTTGCGGCAACTGAATGTCGAGCTGAATCGTCCCGCACTGCCAAGTTCTGCCGATAGAGTCCGTCAGATGGAAGTCGATTTTCGGTCCATAGAACGCACCGTCTCCCGGATTAAGTTTATAGGCAACCTCGAGTTCATCAAGTGCGCCTTTGAGTGCGGACTCTGCCATTTCCCATTCCGCATCGGTTCCCATTGATTCTTCGGGGCGCGTGGACAATTCCATGTGGTATTTAAATCCAAACGTTTTGTACATTTCGTCAATCAATTGCACAACGCCGATGATTTCGTCTTTGATCTGTTCCGGCATCATATAGATATGCGCATCGTCTTGCGTGAAGGCGCGAACGCGCATCAAACCGTGGAGCGCACCGGAGAGTTCATGTCTGTGAACGCGACCGATTTCGCCCATACGGAGCGGCAAATCTTTGTAAGAGTGCAGTGAAGATTTGTAGACGAGCAAGCTTCCCGGGCAGTTCATCGGTTTAATGGCGTAATCCTCATCGTCAATCTTCAGTGTATACATGTTTTCTCTGTAATGGAACCAGTGACCTGAAGTCTCCCAGAGTTGTCGATTCATAATCAACGGGGTTTCAATTTCTTCATAATGCCACTTGTTGTGCACTTCTCTCCAGTATTTGAGCATTTCGTTTTTAACGACCATGCCGTTTGGCAAAATGAACGGGAATCCGGGGCCCTCTTCCATCAATTCGAACAGTCCCAATTCTTTTCCGAGTTTTCTGTGGTCGCGTTTCTTCGCTTCTTCAAGCATGTTCAGATATTCTTCGAGCATCGACGCTTTTGGGAAAGATGTTCCGTAAATTCTCTGAAGCATCTTATTTTTTTCGTCTCCGCGCCAGTAGGCACCGGCTAAACTAAGCAGTTTGAAACTTTTTACATATTTTGTAGAGGGTACGTGCGTCCCTGCACAAAGATCTACGAATTCACCTTGCTTATAGAAGGAAATGGTCGCCTCTTCGGGCAAATCCCGAATCAATTCGACTTTATACGGTTCGCCCTTGTCTTTCATGAATTGAATGGCTTCTTCTCTCGGCAATTCAAAGCGTTCCAGTTCCAGATCTTCTTGAACAATTTTTTTCATTTCAGCTTCAATTTTCTCAAGGTCTTCCGGGGTAAACTTGTGCTCCGTATCAAAGTCATAGTAGAACCCGTTGTCAATTGCAGGTCCGATCGCCAATTTCACATCCGGATAAAGGCGTTTAACCGCTTGCGCCATAATGTGTGATGATGTATGACGAAACGCATGTGCGCCGTCTTCGTCATCATACTTCAGAATGCTCAAATTGACATCGTCTTCTATTTTATGAGAAAGGTCAACCGTCGTGCCGTTTACAACGCCTACGACAGCTTCTTTTGCCAACCTGCCGGAAATGGCTTTGGCAACATCATATACGGTTGTCCCTTTCGGCACTTCTCTGACAGTGCCGTCTTTTAAAGTAACTTTAACCAGTGACATACAATCCTCCTCAATATCTGAGCGCCGTCTCCCGTCGCTCTTTTGATCATAAAAATATAAAACGCCCGTCTCTGACTTCCGTCAGGGACGAGCGTTGCTCGCGGTTCCACCCTAATCACCTGCTCACACATCGACGCGTGTCTCTATGAGCAAGTTTCTCATTCAGCCTTAACGCGGCAAACGCCGACATTTCACCACAAGGGTTACTCGGACGGGGCTAAAAGTTAGTTTTCAAATGAGGGTTCTGTCCTTTTCTCAGCTATTCAAAGGGCTCTCTGAAAGCACCGCATCACTTTACTCGACTTTATTATCGCCTATTTTTAAGTTAAACCTAGCATAACGCATTTGCTTGCGGCTGTCAAATCTTTTTTAGCCCCTGAACACAAACACGACGAGAAGGCCTTGTACCACTCCGATGGCAAATCCCAGAACGCCGCCTAGGACCTCAATATGCTTGAGTTCATTTTTGGCGATTCGAATGATGATTGCTTCAATTTTGATCAAATCGTACGCCAAAATTCGATCTTCCACCATTTTGCTGATGTCTACACTGCCGATCGCTTTTTGTCCGAGTTCTTGGATCATATTCTCCATGACTTCGACACCGTTCTCATCAATCATTTGCTCGACATTTTGTAAAATCAACCCTTTAAACATTGAGGGGATAATCGCCGGCATTTTTTCCGAAACAACCGTCATTACTTTTCCCTTAATCATTTCAAGAGCGGCCGCCTTGTCAATACTGCCGACAATCTCTCCGACCACATCTTCCATGGACAAGAGTTCTTCTTCCACAACTTCACCGATTGATCGTGCAATTTCAGATTTTCGCTTCGGAATCAATCCCTGAAGCTCAAAGGGAAGCAGCGGCAATCGAAACGGTTCAATCGGTCTAAATAAAAGTTTGATGGCGATGACATTGGTCAGCCACCCGATTAAGGCGCCGATAATCGCCATAAGTGCAATGATTTCCATAATTCTTCTGTCTCTTCCTCTCTAAACGGCCCGGTTATAAAAACGTTCCAGAGCCTCTCTGTCAAAATGATACGTTTGGTTGCAAAAATGGCAACTCATCTCTGCCTCTCCGTCTTCATCGATAATCTCGCGGATTGACTCTTTGCCTAAGCTGATCAGCGCACTTTCCATCTTTTCTTGACTGCAATCACACTGATAGCTGAGCGGATACTGTTCGAGTTCATCCATCCCCAAATCACCCAAGACGCGTCGGCCGATATCGTGGATGGTCAGTCCCTCGGAAAAGAGCTCCGTCACGGATTTTAAACCGTTTAAGTTGATTTCAAGTTGATCGATGGTCTCATCACTCGCATCCGGCAAAACCTGAACAATAAACCCGCCGGCTGCCGCAACCGGTTTCTCTTTTGTCACCAGTACACCAAGGGCCACTGCTGTCGGTTGCTGCTCTGATTTGGCAAAATAATGTGCGATGTCTTCGGCAATCTCTCCGCTGACCAGTTCGGACTGCCCGATAAAAGGGGTTCCCATGCCGTAATCGCGAATGACGATTACCGATCCACCCTGTGCTCCGACCGCTTCTCCCACGGCAAGCTTTCCGTCGGGACGTGTCAGGGTTGGTGCCAGCGGATTGGATGAATACGCTTTGACATGCCCGTGGGTGTCCGCAATGGCAATCATCAATTTTATCTCTCCGCTTCCTTTGATTTGAAGCGTAATGCGTTCTTCATCCATTTTGCTCATCATCCCCATAATCGCCGCCGCTGTAAGCGTTCTTCCCAGCGCTGCGGTTGACATGGGTGATAAATCGTGTGTTTCCCTGGCCGATTCGACCAGTTCCGTCGTCTCTGCAATATAAATCCGAACCTCTCGGTTTGAAGACATGGCTGTAATTAATTTTCCTTCTTTCATACCTTTCCTCCTGTGTCTCATGCATTTTCTCATTCGCACCATGAATGCTTTCAGTCGCTTTTTCGGGCGACCATGCACAGCCGTTCCGAATTCGGTCGAAAATCTTCAAATGTAACACTGTCCAGAATTTCTTCTACGTCAAAATAGCCCCGCATGAATTCCAAAAGCTGTTCCGGAGCATATGCTCTCTGTTTGTGAGACTCCTCATGTCGAACGTATCTGCCGTCTGAGGCCTCCGAGAAAATAGTCAGATCAAAAGTCAAAAGGTTTGAACTTGCATCGTACTGATTTTCCCAAATATATGCCGTATCCTCTAAAGCCTCCGCAAACGTCGAGTCACCGATGATATGTTCCAGTTTATATTCCGAGCTCATTTCAAAAATAAAAAGTCCACCCGGGTTGAGATGTCGATAAACACTTTTAACGAGCGCCGCCATATCCGATGCTTCTGTAATATAATTCAGTCCGTCACAAACCGACACCACCGCATCGTATTGACGATGTGTCTCGAGGGCACGCATGTCCTGTTGATAAAATCGAATTTTTTTATGGGCTTCAAAAGCCTTCTGCTGTGCTTCCGCAAGCATGTCTTCCGAACGATCGACACCTTCTAAAAAAAAGCCCTTTGCACTTAGACCTATCGCCAATGTCCCCGTGCCACAAGCCAGTTCCAGCACAGAAGCACTGCGGCCAAACCGCTTTTCGAGGCGATCGGCGATCTGGCTGACCCATAGCGCATAATCCACATCGTATTGGAGGTGGTCATACGCCATGGCAAAGAGACTGCTATACTCATTCATAAATTAAACCATCCTGATGTACGCATAATAAACCACAAACCCGTAAAAAATCAAAGTCACCGCAATCGGGATAACATCCGCTACCGGAATCGGCTTGGATTGTTCGCCCCAAATGCGATAAAAATTTTGTGCCCCCGCCCGCTTTAATTTTTCTTTCGTCGTCGTCATCACGACATCCGATTCGGTTGCGAGCAGCTGTTCCGGTTGAATAAACAGATGATCGGATTCCTCTGACAAAACGGTATACGCTTTATCGTTTACAAAAAAAGTTTGCCCCGGTTCGTATTTCGGGTAATCTTGGCGGATGCTTCTTAAAATGATGCGAATCCCCAAAATACCGATAACCGCAACCGCCGTATAGAAAAGAACCACTGCGATGAGTGTCCCCTGTGATTCAAAAATCAATTCCGGTTGTCCGGAAGCTTCCAGCACTTCCGAGCTGATGCCTTGCTGAAAAAGGGTCAGCAGATAATTCATCGTTACCGCAATGCCGTTGTTAACTGCGTGTGCCAACATGCCTGCGACAATCGAGTCTGTCAATTGAACCAAGTAGGCAAACATGGCGCCGAGCAAAATCGGTCCGAAAAAATTTTGAGGATTGAAGTGGAAAATACCGAACATAAATGCCGCGAGAAGCGCCGCCTGTTTCGGAGAAACCGTCTGCTCATAAGCACTCATGACCATGCCCCTGAAAAACATTTCTTCACAGATTCCCGCCGTCACCGCAATGACGAAAAAATGAATCAAAAATTCAATCGGGTTTCCCGGCGTCGGCAAACTGCCATCGATTACCGGTAATCCGATTTTATCGATCAACCATACGGCAAATAAATTGGCCATCGCCACTGTGGGAAGCAAAAGAAATCCCAAAGCCACAATCTTGGCCGCAACATTCAGCGGAATGCCCTTTAGCCGAAAGGTTCGGCGAATGTCCTTTTTCCGAATAGCGGCATACAATAAAATCGGCAACAGCAAAATGCCATATTCCGTAAAAAGCAATCCCGGCAAAAGCGAAACGCTTTGAACATAAGCACCGAGGGTGAGAAACACCACTGCGAGAATCACAAATATCAAGTTTGCTTCTTTAATTGAGAAAAAAGGGCTTCTTTCTTCTGCGCCGTCCATAAGTCCTCCCTTTTAGTTAAGTTTTCCGCTCAATTAGGCCTTCCACAAAATGCTGTCGCGTCCGTTCAAAATGGTCAGATAGCTCTCCAACCCCATCAACAGGGCACGTTCATCAAAATTAAAATGTGCACTGTGAAGCGGTGCAACATGACCCAGCCCTTCATTCCTTGTTCCGATGAAGAAAAACAACCCCGGAACCGCCTCCTGATAAAAAGAAAAATCTTCACTGATCATCTGCGGCTCTATGATTTCACACCGCTCACCCATCAGGTCGACAAAATATTGAAACAACTCAGGGTCATTTGTCACCGGCGGATACATATCCCGGTAAGTGACATCGATCTCCACTTGATGGGCTCTGGCAAGCCCGTCCGTATACGCATAAACCTGAGCTTTCATAGCCTGATAAACACTTTTATTAAATGCACGCATGGTTCCTTCCATTCGGGCAGATCCGGCAATGACGTTGCACCTTTCACCCGCTTCCAATCGCCCGATGGTCAATAACCCCGGCTGAATCGGATTGATACGTCTGGAAACCACCGTTTGAAGTCCCAAAATACACTCCCCCGCAACGACGACGGCATCGATGCCCATGTGCGGCATGGCGCCGTGGGCGCTCTTCGATCGAATGTCGATGTCGAACTCACCCGTCATCGCCATCATCGGTCCTGAGCAAAGGCCGATTTTCCCCTGTTCAATCGCCGGGAAGAGATGAATGCCGTAAATTTCATCCACTTTATATTTCTGAAGATAACCGCCTTTTACAATGCGTTCCGCACCGCCTGGGCCTTCCTCGGCGGGCTGAAAAATGAGGACCACGTTATCCTGAAGCGTCACGGATTCATGCTTTAGCGCAGCTGCGAGGCCAAGAAGCATCGACATGTGCCCGTCATGCCCACAAGCGTGCATATACCCCGGATGCTGTGACTTCATCTCAAAAGTATGCGCCTCCTTAACCGACAACCCATCGATATCCGAACGAAAAGCAATGGTTCTTAAGGGGGCACTGCCTTCTAAATACGCGATAATGCCAGTTTCGAGGACCACTTCAAAATCGATATTAAGGGCTTTAAGTGTTTCTTGAATATAAGCAGAGGTCTTGAATTCTTCGTTCCCGGGCTCCGGAATGCGGTGCAGTTCAGCCCGATGTGCATAAACGGATGCACGCAATGCGTCAAGCAATGCATCAATATGCAGGTTTTCTTCCATATCGTATTCCTCTCATATAAATTAATTTTTCTTAAAATCTTGTTTCTTTCTTTATTGACGATGCTTTTCCGTAATGTTAGTATATAAATAATTATTTGGCGGCGGATCTTTTTTATCCGTTCAACATCTGACAGATTCATATATTTTATAATAACACAGATTGTGTTTCAAGTAGGGGGTTATTTTTATGAAAAAGATTAATTTGGCCGTTGTCGGCGCAACCGGATTGGTCGGACGTACTTTTTTAAAAGTCCTTGAAGACCGCGATTTCCCGTTTGAAAACCTCTATTGCTTTGCCTCGGCACGTTCCGCAGGCACAACAGTCTTTTGCAAAGGGAAACCCTATGTCGTAGAACTGCTGGATGAGCATTCTTTCGACCGCGATATTGACATCGCACTCTTCTCTGCCGGTGGCGATACGAGCAAACAATTTGCACCGATTGCCGCTAAAAACGGCGTTATCGTCGTAGACAATTCCAGCGCTTGGCGCATGGACGAAAAAATCCCCCTGGTCGTGCCCGAGGTCAATCCGCACGACCTGGAGTGGCATCCCGGCATTATCGCCAACCCCAACTGCTCCACCATCCAGATGGTCGTAGCCCTGCAGCCGCTCCACCTCGAAGGCAAAATCAAACGCGTGGTGGTCTCCACCTATCAGGCGGTTTCCGGCGCCGGGCAGAAAGGCGTCAACGAGTTGGAGTCGCAGGTCCGCCAGCTTTTCAACGGCCGGGACCCAGAATCCAAGGCCTTTCCACACCAGATCGCGTTCAACTGCCTGCCCCAGATCGACGTGTTCACCGAGAACGGCTACACCAAAGAAGAGCTCAAGATGGTGAACGAAACCAAGAAGATCATGGGCGACAACTCCATCCAGGTCACGGCCACCACCGTACGCGCGCCCGTGTTTTACGGCCATAG